>JALVCM010000106.1 GCA_027010005.1 Thiohalobacter sp. | reverse complement strand
GAAATTCAACAGCTTTCGCAGCATGGTGACCTCGCCCGTGGACACAGGTATTTACGCCTGATGTGGGTATGACTGTCCTGGGGGTGTTAGGTTCTGTTGTTTCGGTGTTAGCGCTGGCTTGCCGGGGTTTTTTGGCTCAACGGTTTGCCCACTGTGCAGGTATTCTCACCCCGTCATTCCGGCACAGGCCGGAATCCATGTCTCTACTTCCAGGGTGTGTTATTAGTTTGTACTTCCGGAACCGACCCGAAACAGCCCTGGCCGCGTCTGCCACTGCGAGCAGGTTATAACTCGACTTGCTCGGCAATCTGTAAGGCGTTATCAACCTCGACCCCCAGATAGCGTACGGTGCTCTCCAGCTTGGTATGTCTCAGCAGAAGTTGCACAGCCCGGAGATTACCGGTTTTCTTGTAGATCAGCGCCGCTTTGCGCGACATCAACCACCTGCAGGGTGACAAGATTGCAACTGCGTAATTTGCTGTCGATGGCCAGATTAAAGAGCGCCAAGGCCGTATTTTTTTGCCGAGCTGCAAGCGGATACGGATTGAGCGTAGGCTTCTGTTCGTTCCAGACCGAAATCGAGCATGGAGTGCGTCAGAATGTCTTCAATATCTTCCGCCGCCGCTTCGGAAAGCTTATACATCGAGACCGTGCCGGGCTTTTATGCCTTGCCAGATATCCTCGATACTGCGTTCGGATTCTCCGCTGTTTTCACCGGCGATCAGGGCCTTGATCAGCATTTCACGCCGATCCTGGTAGGCCTGGTCACGGCGTATCAAATCACGCACATAGTCGCTGGCATTGCTGAAGTGACCGGTTTTGATCTGGTCTTCAACCCATTCCTTCATGAGGTCGGGCAGAGAAACATTCATGGTTGCCATAGCAGGTACCTCCTGCTCAAAAAATTGCATACATTGGCAAAGACTGTCAATATGTGTTGGCGCTCAACGGACGATGTCCGATCCTTTTGAGACATTCACCAACCATAGAATTTCCTGTCTGCCGATATTCTGGCGGTTTAGACTTTTGTGCTACACTACATACAAAATTGATAATTAAGAACAATTGGGGAATAGTATGAATTTCCGTATCATGGGCGCGGTCAGCGCCTGTTTATTCACGTTTGCTTTCCAGTCGACTGATGCGTCTCTAGTATCAAAACTTGGCGGTCAGGTTGTATATGACTCAGATTTGGATATCACTTGGGTTGCTGATGCAAATCTGGCGCTCACTAATCAGTTTGGCCTAACCCTTAGTACATTTGAAATTACTGTTACGTCGAACGCCGTTGGTAGTACCGGAAAAATGATTTTTAGTAATGCTAACGCTTGGATTGCCGGCATGAATGCCGCCAACTATTTGGGTTTCAACGACTGGCGGCTTCCATACACGTTACAGCCGGATAGCAGTTGCTCAATACAATACGTTGGAGGTGACTCAAAAGGCTTCGGCTGCGCTGGTAGTGAGATGGGACACTTGTTTTATAGTGAACTTGAGGCGCTAGCGAACACATCTGCCCTAATGACCGGCAACCCGGCGGAGCTTGCTAAGTTCATGAACATTCAGCCTTCCCGCTACTGGTCCGCCACGGAGGTCGGCACCGATGGCTCTTGGGCCTTTGACTTCTATAATGGCAACCAAGACATTTACGCTACCCTAAGCTCCGTCAGCTACTTCGCCCTGGCTGTGCGCTCGGGTGATGTCAGCACTGTGCCAGTGCCCACAGCATTCTTGCTCTTTGGTTCCGGTCTAATTGGATTAGCTGGAATGGTGAGATGCAAGAAAGCAGCCTGAAGATTGCCAGGAAGGTTTGCCAGAGATAGCGGCTTCGGCCGCTGTTTTTGTTTTTGCTGTACGTCCGAAAGTGGCCCAGAGTGTGTGAAAACCCGATAATCCAGACCCGAATGATGAGTGTCGGTATCCACAGGCACTCTCAAAGCAATCTGGCCGTTGATTTTCAGCATGCATGTTAATGGGCAGTAAGCATTTGTCCGCCAGATTGCATTACAGAAGTGCCTATGAGGCGCTGAGTCACCGATATTCTGTGGCAAATACAGGTGCTATGCCTGTATCGCCTGGATCAGCGATCCTGTACCCATGATTCGCATCATGCGCTTCAGATTGTAGGCAAGCACATGCAGGCTTATCTCGGTGCTCACTCGACTCAGCGTTTTAGTCAGGAAGTGGGTAGCGCCCATCCAGGCTTTAATCGTGCCGTAGGGATATTCAACGGTTGAACGACGCGTACGCATTTTCTCAGGATCTCGATCTAATCCAGCTTGCATCGTTTCAAGGAGTGTTTCGTGCTCCCAACGTGTAACACGTCGCTGCACGCCTGACAGTTTGAACTCCAGTATTTGTGTACAGTGAGCCCGTTTTCCTCGGTAGAGAATCTCCAGATCAGTCGCTCATTAGCCGGACATCGGTATTCATTCACTTCAGGTAGATAGCGAAACTCCTTTCGTTCGAAACACCCTTTGGCGCGTTTCCCGGAGGTCTCTATCTTCGGTACAAAGGCCGTTATGCCGGTCCGGTGACAGGCTGAAATCTCAAGACTTTTAAAGTAACCGGCATCAGCAACCACGGTCAGCTTTTCAACCCCAGTGGCTTCTCTGGCCTGCCATGGGCGACAGTTGGCTACGGTCACTGCCTTTGTTGGTCACCTCATGCGCAACAATCAAATGGTGTTCTGCATCGACAGCTGTCTGAACGTTATAGCCCACGATGCCATTGCCTCGGGTTTTCATGGATCGCGCATCCGGATCCGTTAATGAGACTTGCTTGTCCGGAGCATTCAGCACCTGTATTTCAAGCTTTTTTAGGCGCTGCATCTCCTCCTTGAGCGTGGCAATCTTATCTTTAAGCGGAATGGTGTTGGCTTCAGCGACTGATCGCTCTTCTCTATCCGTGCATTCCAGTTGCTCAAAGTAGCGATCCAGACTTGCTTCAATATGTTCCAAGCATCGTTTTATTTTGGCGCGTGTGAAGTTCTTGTCGCGGTTATTCACCGCTTTAAACTTACTGCCATCAATGGTAACCAATGCCTGGGAGAACAGGTTCAATTTACGGCAGAGCACAACAAACTCGCGACACACCGCACGGATCGCTTTGCCGTTGTCCTTCGCGATATAATCATCAAGTCGTTCAGGGAATAGCGTGCTTTGGGATCGGTTCTCACCTTCAATGAAACGCTTCATGATGACCTCATACCAGTGCTATGGCGTGAGTATATCGAACATCACGTTTTCACACACTCTGGGCCGAAGTTGGTCATTGTGGATTTCACAGAGCAAGTCCCGGGTAGTCTTCTTTTTTGTCGGCGTCGGTGCAGCCGAGCATCGCAGGCATTTTGCGGTCAAGCGAGCGACTGTCTGAGTGGTTTGCGCTTCAGCGCAAACCGCGAGTTTCGCGAGCGCGCAAAATGTCGAGAAGCGCAGGGAACCCGCGTAGCGGGCAAACCGTTGCCGACAAAAAGGAAGACTACCCGGGACGAATTGAACCACGAATTGGTGGGCCCGCCAGGACTCGAACCTGGGACCAAGGGATTATGAGTCCCCTGCTCTAACCAACTGAGCTACAGGCCCAAAACAGGCGCGATTCTAGCAGGTTTTACTGCCAAAAGGGGAGGTGGAAGGGTGTGGTATGCCAAGGGTATCACCGATAATCGGCGATGCCCCGACCAGTCAGGTTTACTCGATTTCCAGGAAACTGCGCAGCTGTTCCGAACGGCTCGGATGACGCAGTTTGCGCAATGCCTTGGCTTCGATCTGGCGGATGCGCTCGCGGGTAACGTCGAACTGTTTGCCGACTTCTTCCAGCGTGTGATCGGTGTTCATGTCGATACCGAAACGCATGCGCAGCACCTTGGCCTCGCGCGGCGTCAGGCCGGACAAGACACCCTGGGTCGCTTCCTTCAGACCGGCACCGGAAGCAGAGTCGACCGGTGAGTCGATGGTGGAGTCCTCGATGAAATCGCCAAGATGGGAATCTTCATCGTCACCGATGGGGGTTTCCATGGAGATCGGTTCCTTGGCGATCTTGAGTACCTTGCGCACCTTGTCTTCCGGCATGTCCATGCGCTCGGCCAGTTCTTCCGGCGTCGGCTCGCGACCCATTTCCTGCAGCATCTGGCGGGAGATACGGTTCAGCTTGTTGATGGTCTCGATCATGTGCACCGGGATACGAATGGTGCGCGCCTGGTCCGCGATGGAGCGCGTGATGGCCTGGCGAATCCACCAGGTGGCATAGGTCGAGAACTTGTAACCACGACGGTATTCGAACTTGTCCACGGCCTTCATCAGGCCAATGTTGCCTTCCTGGATCAGGTCGAGGAACTGCAGGCCGCGGTTGGTGTATTTCTTGGCGATGGAAATCACCAGTCGCAGGTTGGCTTCCACCATTTCCTTCTTGGCGCGACGGGCCTTGGCCTCACCGATCGACATGCGACGGTTGATGTCCTTGATC
>JALVCM010000105.1 GCA_027010005.1 Thiohalobacter sp. | reverse complement strand
AATACCTTGAGGTCGTGCTGAATGCAGTACTCGATGCCCTGGTAATAACAGGCTTCAAAGTGCAGGCTGTGGTAATCCTCGTAACACCCCCAGTGCCGGCCGTACAACGTATCGTCACCACGAAAACAGATAGCACCGGCCACCATGGTCTGCTGTTTTTCCGCAATGAAAAATACCAGCTGTTCCCCCATGGTTTGTGCGACCTCGCGAAAAAATGCCAGTGTCAGTGTCGGGTAGCCCCATTTCTTCTCAAAGGTGATCCGGTAAAAATCGTACAGAGTCTGTAGCTGCAGTTCAGTGGCTTCGTGACCGTGTACGGTAATGATATCGATATTCTGTTCCTGGACGTAACGCCGTTCCCTGCGCACCTTTTTACGTTTGCGCGCAGTGAGTGCCGACAGGAAATCCTCGAAATCCCGGTAGCCCCTGTTTTCCCAGTGGAACTGGCAACCCAGCCGCATCAGGAACCCCTGCCTGCCAAGCAATTCGGTATCGTCCCTGTCAGTAAACAGCCAGTGTAACGAAGACAGGTCTTCACTCTGTGACCAGCTCCGCGCCAGCTCGATCAGGGCTGATGCGACGCTGTTACGGCTGGCCTGCGGGTGTACCAGGATGCGCGGCCCGGGCGCTGGGGTGTAGGGAATGGCCACGACTGACTTGGGGTAATAAGCCAGCCCTGCGCGCTGGTAGGCCTCGGCCCAGGACCCGTCAAACACAAACTCACCGTAGGAATTATCCTTGAGATACAGTGGGACGGCGCCAACCAGCATGCCGGCATCGTTGAAGGCGCAAAGATGGCGTGGAAGCCAGCCATGCTGTTCGCCGACACATCCGTTGCGTTCAAGTGCGATGAGAAACTCATGGCGGAGAAAGGGGTTGCCGGTACCCGACACGGCGTTCCACTGGTCAGCCGGGATCTCGTTCATGCCGTTGAGGAGGGTCAGCTTCATACTGACATTGTAACGGAGATTTAAGCGGGAAAACCTGACTACCTCACTTCGCAGCGACGAACCCGGCAAGCGTAGGAGCGGGCTTGCCCGCGAACCAGCCGTTGCATGGATTGTTCGCGGGCAAGCCCGCTCCTGCGGCACAAACGATTCAGGGATGTAGTGACGGGGGCAGGGAGGTGTTGCTTTATCGTTACTTTTGCGCCAACGCGTCCAGGTAGCGTTCCGCGTCGAGTGCCGCCATACAGCCGGAGCCGGCCGACGTGACGGCCTGACGGTAAATATGGTCGGCGACATCCCCTGCGGCGAAGACGCCCTCGATGCTGCAGGCGGTGGCGTCACCTTCCAGTCCGCTTTTCACCGCGAGATAACCAGCCTGGTGCATCTCCAGCTGATCGGCAAACAGGTCGGTGTTGGGCTTGTGTCCGATGGCGATAAAAACACCATCCAGTGTGATGTCTTTGGTTTTGCCATCCTTGACGTTCTTGATGCGCATACCGGTTACACCCGTGTCGTCGCCAAGGACTTCGTCCAGTACGTGGTCCCATTCGATGGTAACCTTGCCTTCTTTTTCTTTCTCGAACAGGCGGTCCTGGAGGATTTTCTCGGCGCGCAGTGCATCGCGCCGATGCACCAGTGTGACGTGTGAAGCGATATTCGACAGGTAGAGGGCCTCTTCGACGGCCGTGTTGCCGCCACCAATGACGGCCACCGGTTTCTCGCGGTAGAAGAATCCGTCGCAGGTGGCGCAGGCGGAAACCCCGCGTCCCTTGAAAGCTTCTTCCGAGGGCAGGCCAAGATACTGCGCCGAGGCACCGGTGCAGATAATCAGTGCATCGCAGGTATAGGTGGCCGCGTCGCCTTTCAGCACCATGGGTTTCTGTTTCAGGTCGGCTTCGTTGATGTGGTCAAACACAATGTCGGTGTTGAAGCGGGCAGCATGCTCGCGCATTTGTTCCATCAGTGCCGGTCCCTGCAAGCCTTCCGCGCCACCCGGCCAGTTTTCGACCTCGGTCGTGGTCATAAGCTGGCCGCCCTGTTCCAGCCCGGTCACCAGCACCGGGTTGAGGTTGGCGCGCGCCGCATAGATGGCAGCGGTATAGCCGGCCGGCCCGGAGCCGAGAATGAGAAGGCGGCTGTGTCTGGTTTCGCTCATGTATAATCACTCCGAACTGCGACAGGGGGGTTCAGTCCTGTGCTGCCTGGCAGCACAGTGCCGGGCAACCGGGTCAGGCGCGTATGGTACGGAATGCCCCGGACAGGGTAAAGGAGAAGCAATGCATATCGGGGTTCCCCGTGAAATCAAGCCGCTGGAAGGGCGCGTTGGCCTGGTGCCGGATGCGTGTTCCGAACTGGTCGCCGCGGGTCATGCGGTGTTTGTCGAAACCGGGGCCGGTGTGCCCTCCGGCTACCCGGATGACCAGTACCGCACTGCCGGGGTGACGGTCTGTGATTCCGCGCAGCAGCTTTACGAATCCGCCACGCTGATCGTCAAGGTCAAGGAGCCGGTCGAGGGCGACCTTCGATTTTTGCGCCGGGAGCACATCCTGTTCAGTTACCTGCACCTTGCCGCTGCACCGGTGTTGATGCGGCAGTTACAGGACATCGGGCTGACTGCGATCGGTTTCGAAACAGTGCAGGATGATAGCGGTCACCTGCCGCTGCTGGCGCCCATGAGTGATATCGCCGGGCGGCTGGCCATACAGCTGGGCACCGGGCTGCTGCACGCGCCGCAGGGGGGTAAAGGTCTGTTGCTCGGCGGTGCGCCCGGCGCGGAACGGGGTCAGGTGGTGGTCATCGGCGCCGGCACTGCGGGTACCGCGGCGGTCTGCGTCGCTGCCGCGCTTGGTGCCCGCGTTACCGTGTTCGACCGCAAGCGGGAACGCCTCGAAGCCATGCGCGAAGTGGGTAACAATGTCACGGCCCTGTATGCCTGGCCTGACGGTATCGAAGCAGCTGTGCTGGAGGCGGACCTGGTGGTCGGCGCGGTGCTGATTCCCGGCGCCCGTGCGCCGCACGTGGTAACTGCCGATCAGGTTTCCCGCATGTCGGCCGGCAGTGTGATCGTGGATATATCGGTGGACCAGGGCGGCTGTATCGAAACCACCCGTCCCACCGATTACACCCACCCCACTTACCGGGTGGATGAGGTGCTGCACCTGGCTGTCACCAACCTGCCCGGCGGTGTACCGCGTACCGCGTCGCAGGCGCTTTCCGCCGCGCTGTCGCCATTCCTGTTACCCTTGGCGAACGGCGCACTGGATGAAAACGGGGTGTTGCGGCGGGGGATCAATGTCAGGGGTGGTGAGATCTGCCATCCTGCCTTGCTATCTTCTCTGGAAGAGAAGTAAAATCACTCTGTCTTTTAATAGCTTAAATAGCATACTTAGCGAAATTTCTTACCTTGGCTCAAGCACGTCGCAAAAAGGCTGAAACGCCCAAAATCAACCCCCAGGTCAGCAAGGGGCTGCGCGAGGGCATGCTGTTCATTCTCTCCGCGCTGGCCGTGTATTTTTTCCTGTCACTGGTCACCTATAACCCGGAGGACCCCGGCTGGTCACACCAGGGTCCAAGCGAGACGGTACGCAACTTTGGCGGCGTGGTCGGTGCCTGGTTCGCCGATATTTTCCTTTACCTGTTTGGTGTGATGGCCTACCTGTTTCCGCTCATGGTGGGTTTCAGCGGCTGGCTGGTCTACCGCGGCCGTACCCCGAGCGGGGGTATTGATGTCCATGTATTGAGTATCCGCTGGGCCGGGTTTCTGCTGACCGTGGCGTCCGGCTGCGGACTGGCGACACTGCATTTCAATATCGAACCGGGCAGCCTGCCGCTGGATGCCGGTGGTGTATTCGGTAACCTGGTCGGGCAGAATCTGGCGTCACTGTTCAGTTTCCTGGGCGCGACGCTGTTCCTGCTGGCGCTGTTTCTGACCGGTGTGACCCTGTTTACCGGCCTGTCGTGGCTGAGCCTGATGGACTGGACCGGGCGCTGGACGCTGGTTTTTGTCGCCTGGCTGGGTGAGCGCGTGACACAACTCAGGGAACACATGGCAGCACGCAAGGCACGCAAGCAACGTGAAGAACCTTCGGAAACCAGACGCAAGAAGCTGAAGATTGCCAAACGCAAGGCGCCGCGTATCGAACCGGTCATCAAGAAAGTTGAACCCAGCGAACGGGTAGAGCGGGAACGGCAGGTCAAACTGTTCGATGCGCCGCCCAATACCGAACTGCCGCCCCTGGCGCTGCTGGACGATGCACGCGAACACGTCGATGGCTATTCGGAAGCGGCACTGGAAGCCCTATCGAGGCTGGTGGAGATGAAGCTTGCCGACTTCGGTATCGAGGTCGAAGTGGTCGCGGTACAGCCGGGCCCGGTCATTACCCGTTTTGAACTGCAACCCGGTTCCGGCGTCAAGGTCAGCCAGATCAGCAACCTTGCCAAGGACATTGCCCGCGGCCTGTCGGCCATCAGCGTGCGCGTGGTGGATGTCATTCCGGGCAAGTCTGTTATCGGCCTGGAGATTCCCAACGAAAGCC
>JALVCM010000104.1 GCA_027010005.1 Thiohalobacter sp. | reverse complement strand
GGAGCAGTGCCGTTCGGTGAAGGTGAAGCGGCTGTTCATGTTTCTCGCGGAAGCCTGCAACCATGCCTGGGTCAAGAAACTGGACCTGTCGAAAGTGGACTTCGGTAAAGGCAAACGCATGATCGTCAAAGGCGGACGGCTGGATGCCAAATACAACATCACTGTTCCTGATACGAATCTGCAGTGGAAGGCGTCGGTGAATTCGGCATGAAAGACAGTCCCTACTTCAAGCAGGCACAACTTATGCTGCGGGTCATGCCCCATGTGGCGGCAGAAGCGTGCTTCGCGCTGAAGGGCGGCACGGCGATCAATCTCTATGTGCGCGACATGCCGCGACTGTCGGTCGATATCGACCTGACCTGGTTACCCCTGGAACCGCGCGACACGGCATTGGCCAACATCGGTGAGGCGTTGCAGAGGATCGCCACCGCGATTCGAAGGACCGTACCCGGGGCGACCGTGCAGGAAATCCGGGCAAGGGGTGCAGAGCATGTTTCAAAGTTATCCATCAGCACGGCAGAGGCGACGATCAAGATCGAGCCAAATCTGGTGCTCCGGGGCACAGTCTTTTCGCCCGTGGAACGGGAGTTGAGTGAGCAGGCCGAGGAACTGTTCGAGGCATCGGCGACAGCCAACACACTGGCCGTTGCGGATCTGTACGGAGGCAAACTGTGCGCCGCACTGGACCGTCAGCATCCGCGAGATATTTTCGACATTAAGATTTTGATGGATAATGAAGGTATTACAGATGAGATTCGCGCCGCTTTCGTCATATATCTCGCGAGCCATGACCGGCCGATGAGCGAACTGCTTGAACCCAACCTGAAAGAATTTCGCCAGGTATTTGATCGAGAGTTCGCCGGGATGGCGACCGAAGAAGTCGAGTTCGATGAACTGGTGACAGTCCGTGACCAGCTCATCGAAACAATCAGGAGCACGATGACAGAGAACGAGAAGAAATTCCTGCTCTCGATCAAGCAAGGGCAACCGGATTGGGACCTTATGCCAGTGGCAGGCATTGACCAACTGCCTGCGATTCAATGGAAACTGATCAATATCCGTAAGATGGACAAGAAGAAACAGATACAATCACTGGAAAAACTCCAGGCGGCATTGGAGCTGTGAATGAGCGGTCATAACAACAAAAAAGAAGCCTTCTCCCGTGTCGTTATTGACGCGCAGCTCAATGATGTCGGTTGGGATCTCACCGACGGCCAGAGCGTGCGATACGAGTACCAATTACCGGACGGCACCTTCGCCGATTATGTGTTGAGTGATCGGCACGGCCGTGCCATGGCAGTGGTGGAGGCCAAGCGTGCCGCTATCAATCTCCAGGAAGCAGCGGAGCAGGGACGAGCCTATGCAGAACAACTGGACGACGTCCCCTACGTCTTTCTTGCCAACGGCGAGGAAATCCTGTTCTGGGACTATCGCAATGAAGCCTACCCCCATACCGTCAGCACCTTCTTCAAGCAGGAGGATCTCGAACGTCGCCTGGCCAGACGCAAGGTGCGTGTTGATCCATTGACCAAACCCATTGACCAGCGCATCGCCGGTCGGGACTACCAGAAGGACTGCATCAATACCCTGTGCAAAGAGATGAACGCCGGTCGGCGCAAGCTCTTGGTAGAGATGGCCACCGGTACCGGCAAAACACGCACGGCCGCGGCGCTCATCAAACGCCTGTTTGAGGCGAGTGCCGTCACCCGTGTCCTGTTCCTGGTGGATCGCATCACCCTGGCTAAACAGACAGAAGATGCCTTCAACGAGCACCTGCCGGACTTGCCCTGTTATGTGCTGCGCGCCGGCCGCCGCTTCCAGGATGAGAAGCGCATCACCATCACCACCCTGCAAAGCATGATCAACACCTACCGCAATTATTCGGCAGGGTATTTCGATCTGGTCATTACCGATGAATGCCACCGCAGCATCTACGGCAAGTGGAGCGGCATTCTTAAATATTTCGACGGCATCCAGATCGGCCTGACGGCCACACCATTTACCAGCGAGATCGAAACCGGTGACGATGAAGACCAGTCATTCGTCAGAGACACGCTGCGTTTCTTTGAGGTGGATGAACCCACCTATCGCTACACCCTGCGCGAGGCAGTTGGCGAGGGCTATCTGGTACCGTATCAAATATACAAAGCAAAAACCGTCAAGACGGCCGAGGAGGGTGGCTTCGAGGTCAAGAAAAGCGAACTCGACTGGACCGCCATGTCGCCAAAGGTCAAGGAAGAATTCGACCAGCTCTTTGCGAACGGCGACACCATCAAGGTCGATCCCAATGCGCTGGAGCGCAAATTCACCATACCCGAACGCAACCGGGCCATCGTGCGCGAATTCCAACAGGTCATGGAAAACGGCTATAGGGATCATGTCGGGCGGCTGCGCAAGCCGCTCTTGGGCAAAAGCATTATCTTCGCTGTCACCAAGCGTCACGCCGAGACCCTCGCCCAGATGTTCGACGAGGCCTTCGCCCATGAGAAACCGTCGCCAGAGGTGCGCTATGCGGACTTCGTGGTCTCCGGCTGCGGCCACGATGACACTGTCGATGGACCCACCAAGATCAAGCGGTTCAAGAAGGAAGAATTCCCCAAGATCCTGGTCTCTGTGAACATGCTGGATACAGGTTTTGATGCACCGGAAGTCGTCAACCTGGTCATGGCACGCTTTACCCGCTCCGTTATTCTTTATCGCCAGATGCGCGGGCGGGGCACACGTAAGTCACCGGGTAAGTCGCTATTTACACTGTTCGACTTTGTTGGTGTCACCGATTATCACGACGACGATGAAACCATACCAGAGGGTGGATTCATCAAGGAAACCAAACCACGCACCCGTCATGAACCCCGCACACTGCTGACACTTGATATCGATGATCACATCGATCCCACCACACGTGAGTGGGTAACTATCGATGAGAACGGCAATTTCGTTTTCCTAGATCCCGACGAACAGCGTGCCTCTTTACTAGGTACAAGATTTGAAGCCTGGTTCGGCAGTCAGGAAGGGATGAACTCGGACAAGAAGCGCCTGCTGTTGACCATCGGGGAATACATCAAAGCCAATGCCGATGCGCTGGAAGAATTTACCGTTGATCATTTTGTCGTACCACCGTTTTCCAATATTGGTGGCATGCAGCGCGCTGTGCAAACCTTTGGTAGTGAAGAACAGTTAGAAAGGATCCTTGCCAGCCTTAACCTTGCCATATTCAGCGAGGAAAGCGTGGCAACTAACGCAGAACAACACACTAAACCATAACAGAAATATTTATAGACGATGCCACTAACACCAGAAACAAGACAAAAAATCGACCAAATCCGCGACTACCTTTACGGCGGCGGATACCCCGATCCTATGAACAACGCCGAGCAACTGGCGTTCCTGTTTTACTTCTACCTCAGCGAAGGGCAGGACCGGGAAAACATCAGCCGCGCCCGAATCACGAAACAGCAATACACCAGCGTTTACGAAGGCAGGTGGACACTCAAGAACCCCCTGAATGCACCAAAGGAAGGGCAGAAAACTATCTCCAGGGAACAACTGCGTTGGTCGGTTTGGGCCAAGGCCCTGAGCGGGGAGAACCTGGTGCGTTTCGTGCGTGATGAGGTGTTTGCCTTCCATACAGAAGTTGCCGGTAACGGTGCAGTAAATTTCATGGACGGCGCACGCTTGGGTATCGACGATCCGACGGTACTGACACAAGTCGTCAATTTGGTCGATGAACTGCGCCTTGACCAGGCTGATGCGGATACCAAGGGTGATCTGTTCGAACATGTACTCAAGCAGATCAGCCAGGCCGGCGAGCTGGGCCAGTTTCGCACCCCACGTCACGTCATTCGCGCCATCGTGCAGATGATCGACCCACAGATCGGCGAGACGGTCTACGACCCGGCCGCCGGCACGGCAGGCTTCCTCGTCGCTGCCTACGATCACATCCGTTTGCAGAACTCCTCGCCCAATGCCATCGAAGAAGTTGAACTGGATGGCAAAAAGGTCAAACGCGGCCACGGCGACAAGCTTTCCACCGCCAAGTGGGACATTCTCAGCAACCGGACCTTCTACGGCAACGACGTGGATCCCAAGATGGTTCACCTCGCCACCATGAACCTCACCCTGCGCGGCTTGCCCCATGTACGCATCCGCCGCCGCAATGTGCTGACCACTACCCTGGACGTTCAGCAAAAGGATGAGCTTGGCCTACCACAAGAAGGTTATGCGGTTGTCCTCGCCAATCCGCCATTCTCCGGCCGCCTCGACAAGGACCGCATTGTCGATGATGTGAAGGTGGGCACCACTACTGCCACTGAGATCCTGTTCCTCAAATACATGATGGACAGCCTTAAGCCCGGCGGCCGCTGTGGTGTTATCGTGCCCGAGGGGGTGTTGTTTGGCTCTACCGGCGCGCACAAGGAACTGCGGCGCCAACTGCTGGAGAACAACACGTTAGAAGCCGTGATGTCGCTGCCAGGTGGTGTTTTCCAACCCT
>JALVCM010000103.1 GCA_027010005.1 Thiohalobacter sp. | reverse complement strand
ATGCCCGGTGGTATCGGTGAGGACATTACGGTCGCACTAAATATCGAGGCGACCAAAGAGTAACGTGATGCCGAACCGGTTATGGACCCTTACCTTTTGATCGTCATTCAAAGTATTGCCTTACCATTTGGTCTGTCTGGCCTGCTGTCAGCCTGGAGTATGCACAGGGATGCATACAAGGTTATCGGCAATGCTCTGGTCTGGCTGATTGCATATGCCTGGATTATCCGTTGGCCGGAATTTCCCCCGGGAGAGGCCATAGACTGGCCAGGGCCATTACTTGTCGCAAGTGTTGCGGCAGGATGCATAACGTACCGCACGGCACGATGGCTTTTCCGATCAGTGATATTTCTGATCGCAATCATGGCTATTGCCTGGCCGGTACTACACTACCAGCCTTCCCTTACGCTGGTAAGCGAACTGGTCTTTATTATCATTACCGGCGTTGTTCTTTTCAGACGGATGGAACACAGACTCGCGGTAACACCTGCGTTTATCCTTGCAATACAGGCAACCGGGCTAGCCGTTGCCAGCGCGCTGAGCGGCAGCCTTCTGGTTGGCCAGTTAGCTGCAGCGCTGACGGCGGTTACCGGCACCTATGCCTTCCCCGAAATACTTGACCGGTTACACAAGACGCCGTTCAGCATACAACACAGACTGGCCTTTCTTCCGCTCTACCTCGCACTGCTGACCATAGCCAGACTCTATGCAGAACTGCCGCTGGTTGTGACCGTCCTCCTGCTTTCCGGCCCGATCCTCAGCGTGCTGGTTAGCTGGCGCCACAACTGGATGATCCATCTGCTGCTGAATGCAGGTGCTATCGGGCTGGTGATACTTAACAGCGACAATACCGCCTATTACTGACGCTTCTTTACACCAACAGGACACACATTATGACTATCGGAAAAAACCGGATCAGCTTTTTCACACTTACTTTGATATGGGTGGCATTCACTTCAGCAACGGCAGTTGCTGCGGCTTCTCTACCAGCGGATCGCAACGATGATGTCGAATGGTATCCAGTTTCCAACAATGTGTATCAGTTACGTTATGAGAACCACTATACGATGTTTATCGTTACCGACAAGGGTATTGTTGCTTTTGATCCATTGTCCGATGAAGCCGCAGAACACTACGTCCATGCCATCAAAACCGTAGCGCCCGGTCAGCCATTACTGGCCATTATCTATTCGCACTGGCATACGGACCATGCAACCGGGGCCAATGTACTGCGCCGCGAGTTCGGCAACGACGTCCCCATTATTGCGCACGAAAGAACCCTCGCACGTCTGAAAGAACTGGATGACGAGACAGTCCCCCTGCCGACCCGTACCGTTAACGATAAGGGGAAAAGCCTCCGCTTTGGCAATACCGACATCGAGTTACACTACATCGGCTATGGACATACCGACACCCTGCTGGTGGCCCGTCTGCCCAAACAGCGACTGGTGTATGTCGTTGATTTTGCCAGTCGTGATTCAGTGGGCTGGCGGGAAATGCCCGGCTGGCCACTGGATGAACTGATCGCCATGCAACGGCGCCTGCTCGAGCTGGATTTCGACAAGGTCGCATTCGGCCACGGCAGAGCCGGTCCGGGTGACAGGGAAACCATTAAACGCCAGACCCTCTACTACGAGAACCTGCTTGCCGAAACCAGAACTGCCATCCAGGAGGGCTTGTCGGAAGATGATGCAGTGATACGCGCCACGCATGACCTGCCACAGTATCGTGGCTGGGGTAATTACAGGCGATGGTTCCAGCTAAATGTGCGCGGAGCCTACCGCTGGGTGCAGGAAAACGAACATCTTCCAAAGTCACCTTAGCAGCTTTCCACCAGGCTCAAGAAGACAGGTATGGTGGCTGTATATCTATTCAGGTATTGCTTGATCACATCCTGACATCGATCGCCTTGCACAGGAACTGCATATAGGTATCCGCCGCCTGGAAGCGCTGACAGACGGTATCGATAAAACCCGGATCAAGCACATCTTCATGATTCAGTTCGCTGATGGCGATAAAATCCTTGCGCTTGAGGTCTTCGATTAACGGGTGATCGGGGCTGTAGCCACGCGGGGCACGTTTCAGCGTCTCGCCGGACAGGTCGAAACAGGCCTGAAACTGCGAGTCATCACGCGCCGCAACCCACGCCTGGCCGTCTTCGACAATATAATCACGTATTTTCCCCAGCGCGTGGCTGTCGGGTCGCCACATCCCCACCCCGACAAACACCGAGCCAGGATCAATATGCACATAGTAACCGGGCGCATGCACATCACGGCCCTGCTCATGACGGAACTGGATACCGATATTGGTTTTGTAAGGTGTCTTGTCCCTGGCAAACCGGGTATCGCGATACACACGCATCAGCGATCCACCGCTCTTCTTCGCAATCGCCCGAAAATACGGTGAGATTTCTGCCAGACGTGGCGCCATACGCTCAATAAACAGCATTGCAGGCTGACGCACATCGTTCTCGTAAACCGGTTTGTTTTCGTTAAACCAGTCGCGATTGTTATTGGCGGACAGGTCACGCAGGAAATCCAGTGTCTGTGCGGTAAAACAGGCATCAGTCATTATCAGGTTCCCTCCCGATCAGTCATGGTAAAAGGTATTTTTCAGTAACGCAGTATACGCCACAAAGTCCTGTTCAATTTGTGGATTCTTCAATACATCGTGACAGTGATATCCCGCAAGGCGACTCATCCCCATAAATTGATACAATTTATGCAGACCAATAAATACTTCATCAACTGTCTTCCCGTCGAAAAACTGTGTCGGGTCACCGAAGGTTTCTTTGGGTGCATTCCAGGTCGTACAAATCATATATTGCTTACCTTCAGTCAGGCCTCCGGACCCGTAACGCTTTGATGCATCTGTCGAGGAACGTCCATCCGATTCCCACAGACGGCCAATGCCGGCCGTATAGACTTCATCGATATACGTCTTGAACAGGCCGGGAACCCCAAACCAGAATACCGGTGTATGTACGACAAGAACATCAGCCCACTGCGTTTTATCCAGCTCCTCAGCAGGATCATATCCCTGTTCGACGGTGGATGTTCTAATCTCATAGCCACACGCCTTCAAAACCTTGCCCGTCAAAACAGCCATGTCGCTATTCAGGCGACCTTCGGCAAATCCTTCCCATTTCTGGTGTGCATCCACAACCAAAGCTCGTTTACTCATACGTATCACTCTCTCTTTTATTAGACCGGTCGTCTAGTAACAGCTCAAAAAAAACCCGAAAGCCCGTCAGTCGTTCATCATCACGGCTTCAAAAGCTGGAACAGCTGGCTGCTGAATACCTTTAGTGGCTCGGTTGTGGTTTCAACCTTCATTTTTAAAAGCGCCCCTTCCCAACTGTTTAAAATGAACTCGCCCAGCTGTTTCGTGTCAGTGCTATCCGGCAGTTGACCTTCACGCTTCGCATCGTCAAGGCAACGCTGAAAGTATTGCGTCCAGGCATCCATAATCCCCAGGGTGTGTGTCCGCATTGACTCATTCACATCAGCAAGTTCCTGGGCAAGATTACCCACCAGACAGCCACCTTTACACGCCTGTTCACGATCGAAATGATCGATCATGGCATCAAAAAAGATCTGCAATCTTTCCAGGGGGGATTCCGTGGAATCAATCAGGTAAGCCTGGAGTATCGGCTTGAACTGATCCGAGTAGACATCCAGCACCTGTTTGCCAAACTCTTCCTTGCTTTTAAAAAAATGATAAAAGGAGCCTTTGGGCACGCCTGCCGCTGCCAGGATTTCTTTCAGTCCTGCGCCGTTGTAACCCTTCTCCAGCAGCACCTGAACACCGCTGGACAGGATTTTTTCTCTGGTCTCGTTCATCAAGAACAAATATTAGACCGGTCGTCTATGCAAATCAAGCACTCTGTCACCCAGCTGGCCCGGGTGGAAATTCCGTATCTGTGCCATTCGCAACCCTTCCTGCCCGTGCCGGGTAAATCCACCACGACCGCAGTGACAGCCAGGTGCTCTGCAAGCTGGGCTTAACCGTTAACCATGTTGTCTCACCGGGTTAAAAGTTACTGCAAACACAGACCGAACTGCTTTCGCAGTTGATGATCCAGGCCATGGCGTCGCCAACTGGCCTGAGCCACCGGGATCTCAAGGGACGAACAAAACACCAGGGCATTATTATCGTGCTAAAACACGCTCAAATGCCCAGGTCCCATACTGGTTTCTCCCCGATCTGCACGACAGCAAAATCAATAAATGCGCGCACTTTGGCTGACAGATGCTTCCTCGAGGCATACACCGCATAGATGTCGATCTGCGGTGGCTGGTAAGCGGGCAGGATAATGTCGAGATCGCCGGAACGTATGGCGTCACCGACGATAAAGGTAGGCAGTGACGCAACTCCAAGTCCCCGTCTGGCGGCCGCGCATAACACGTCGCCATTATCGGCGCTCAGTTTAGGCTGAATCCTGATTCGGTGTTCACCGTCCGGCCCTTGCAGCACCCAGCTTTTGCCCACCCCGGAATACGCATAGTGCAAAC
>JALVCM010000102.1 GCA_027010005.1 Thiohalobacter sp. | reverse complement strand
CGCTCGCGAACAGCGCGGAACAGACCCGTGACACACAGGTTCGCTTCGCGATACTGCTGCTGTCACTGCAAGCCGACCAGGCAACTGCACAGCGCATTGCCAATGCAAAAACTATTTGCCAGCGCTTCCGTATACCTGGTGACTACCTGACACTGGCTGTCAATGCCATCGAGCACGAAGCGCGCATCACCAGCAATGATCCCTGTACATTACTGGGCATCATGGAATCCACCCGCGCACTTCACGACCCTGCCCGCTGGCACAAGCTGCTCGACACCTACGTCATCACAAATCACATCAGTCGCAGCCGGGCGGAACAACTGGACCAGGCCCGGCAGAAGGCCGCCGCCATCAGCGCCGCCGATCTCGAAGACACTTCACTGAAAGGCCCGGCTATCGGCACGGCCATAAAGGAAAAACGCTGTCAGGAAATCAGGCGCACACTGTCTGAATAATGATGACATTCCCCGGTCTGAACGCCTTACCAGAACAGCACAAACAGGACGACACCAAGAAACAGGCGGTAGATCACGAAAGGCAACATGCCAACCCGGTCGAGCAGTTTCAGAAAGTAATGAATACACAAATATGCGCTTAACGCCGACAGCACGACACCGGTAGCCATCGCCGTCCAGTCGACCAACTCCGTGGCCTCGATCAGGTTCTTTGTCTCGTAGAGAGAAGCCATGGCAATGGCCGGCACGGACAACAGAAAAGAAAATCGTGCAGCCGCCTTGCGCTCCAGCCCCACCAGCAAACCTGCTGTAATCGTGGCACCGGACCGTGACGTGCCCGGGATCAATGCCAGCACCTGGGAAAAAGCAACGGCAGCAACACGCCACGCGCCCATGCGATATTCACAACGTGTCTGTGCGCCCCTGACGTCGGCATACCACAGCGCCAGGCCGAACAGAATGGTTGTGCTGGCAATCACCAGCGGCGAGCGAAGCAGTGTCGATACCTGTTCGTGAAACAACAGTCCCGCCAGGCCCAGCGGGATAGTCCCCAGCAAAATAGCCCAGGCAAGCCTGGCTTCTTCGTCGGGGTTACGGGTACGCAATGAGTCCAGCCAGGACACGGACATGCCGTGCAACTCACGACGAAAGTACACAACCACAGCCGTCAGGGTACCGAAGTGTACCGCGACATCGAAGGCCAGCCCCTGGTCCTCCCATCCCAGCAATACCGGCACCAGGATAAGGTGTGCAGAACTGGAGATCGGCAGGAATTCGGTCAGCCCCTGAACCAGGGCAAGGACAATGGCGTGCAGTATATCCATAGGTTTGTTTCTTTAATTATGAATGCGCTTTATAACCGACTGCGCAGGTCCTGTGAATCGAATCCGGGAATTTTGTGGTCAAGGTTTCGTGAAAAGCCGATGACCTTGAAGCGCTCACCCATTTCACCGGGCAACATCAGCCGCTTGGCATCGCCGGTCACTTTCAGAAAACGCGGCAGGTCGTCGGGGTCAGTTTCCGATATGACCTGGTCAATCCCGGCACCAACCAGGAAGCGTGCCTGACTGGTGTAGCCGGTAAAGTCCAGGCCGGCATCCGTGGCCGCTTCAGCCACCGAAGTGAAATCAACAAAGGCAGTAATATCCTGGAGGCCGGGATACCAGAGTACATTATCGTGCGCCTGGTGCCGGTAGTGGCACATCAGAGTGCCCATGTTACGTTGCGGGTGGTAGTACTCGGCACGCCCGTAACCGTAATCGATCAGTAAGAGTAAACCCTGTTTGAGGCTGTCAGCCAGGTCGTTCACCCATGCCTTCAGTGCCGGGCAATACTCACTCCGGTAGTCACCTTCCCAGCCATACTGCTGCGCCAGCAAAGCAATGTATTCTGCAGTTTCAGTGTTGGCCTCGATTTCACGCAACTGCAAATCATGACCCGATATCCCGATACCGGTTTCCGACACACCATTTTCAGCATAATGAAACCGCTTTACCGGCAAGGCATCGGCAACCTCGTTTCCAAAAATCACGCCCACCCAGTCACGCGGCAACTCATCGACCCATTCCACCCTGTCCTGCAGGGCTTGCGGCAGTTGTGCAATACACGATTGCTGCAGGGCACGCATGGCCGGACTGCGCTCCAGGATGGCATAGCGCTCCGGCAAGGCATCGAGCGCCTGCAGTGCACCGAGCATGTCGGCTGCCAGCCTGCCACTACCGGCACCCAGTTCCAGTACAGACGCGCCGTGTTGCTGCAACACAGGCACAAAACAACGCGCCAGGCAGCGTGCAAACAAATCGCCGGATTCCGGTGCCGTGACAAAATCACCCTGCTCACCAAACGGCAGCAGGCCATTGCTGTAATAGCCAAGTCCGGGCGTATACAGCGCCGCATCCATGAAAACATCGAAGGGAAGAAAACCACCGGCCTGGCCGACCAGGCCCGCGATGTGCTCTACCAGCCGCGCACTGAGTGCACGCACCCCGCTATCCGGCTGAACTGGCTCACCCGGCATGGCCTGTGTCAGTGTTCGACCGGCCACATGGGTTGCGCGGTCGGGTCGAAATGCTGCCAGAGCATCGCAAAGCTGAAACCGGTCAGCGGGTGCTTCATGTCACCGGCCACCTCTGCCAGCGGACATAGCACAAAAGCGTATTCAAGAATTTCAGGGCGCGGTAATTTCAGACTGCCCTCATCGAGAACAAGGTTGTCATAGAGCAACAGGTCCAGGTCGATACTGCGGCTGCTGAACTTTCCACCACTGCGATCCCGGCCCAGCTCGTCCTCGATACGATGCAGCAGCTGCGCCAGCTCCAGGGGTTTCATATCTGTATCAAACGCTACGACGAGGTTGTAAAAGGGGTCACCCTCGAAACCCACCGCTGCTGTCTCCCAGGTGCGCGAACGCTGCAACTCGCCAAATTCCGACTGCATGCGATCGAGTGCTGCCGCAACATTCTTTTCCCGGTCGACATTACTTCCTACACTGACATACGCTCTGGACATACACTCAACTCCCTTTACTGCGTTCAATAATGACACCCACGCCCTTTGCGCCTCTTACAGCACCGCCCTTGTTCAGGGTAAGGCGCATCCATGGCACATCAAATTCGGACAGGACAAGTTCCACAATACGCTCGGCCAGCGTTTCGACGAGCTGAAAGCCGCTCTCCTCGACAAAAGCAATCACACGTTTTGAAACAGCCTTGTAATTCAGGGTGTCATCGATGTGGTCCGTGGCCGCCGCCCGCGCGATATCCGTGCCCATTTCAAGGTCGAGATGAATGGTTTGCTTGATGGCGCGCTCCCAGTCATAGATACCGATGACAGTATCGATACGCAGGTCGCGGATGAAAATGATATCCATAGCTGAAACTTTCAGGCACTTCAGAAGGTATCAACTATATACAGGTTGCCCGCATTGAACCAGCGCAGCCACTGTAACCGGACAACTTGACCGCGACCGGCTAAAGCCTTCCAATAGTCCCATGATAATCAACCTGCTTTATATACTGGGCGGCTACCTGCTGGGTTCGCTGTCCTCGGCCATTATCACCTGCCGCCTGATGGGCCTGCCCGACCCGCGCAGTGGCGGCTCCGGCAATCCGGGTGCAACCAATGTCCTGCGTCTTGGCGGCAAGAAGGCCGCCGCCATCACACTGGCAGGCGATATGCTCAAGGGCCTGTTGCCCGTACTGGCAGTGAAGGCGCTGGGGGCAGACATGACCCTTCAGTCGGCTGTCGCCGTGGCGGCTTTTCTTGGCCACCTGTACCCGGTGTTCTTCGGCTTCCGTGGCGGCAAGGGCGTGGCCACGGTACTGGGGGTACTGCTGGGCCTGTACTGGCCGGTGGGATTGCTGACCATTGCCAGCTGGCTGGTGATTGCCAGGGGCTTCAAAATTTCCTCGCTGGCCGCATTGATCGCCATCCTGCTCACACCGCTGTATGTCCTGTGGCTGAAACCCGGCGAACCGGTGCTGCTGGCGGCGGTGATTTTTATGGGCGCACTGTTGTTCTGGCGGCATCGGTCGAATATCCGCAACCTGCTGCGTGGCGAGGAAGGCAATATCGGTAAGGATGAAAATGGTCCGGAAAAACCGGATTAGCCAGCCCTGCGTTGTGGATACCGGCCTGCGCCGGTATGACAGCCTGTTTACAGCCCGGCTTCGCAGCCCTTACGACACTGCAAGCGCGGGCAGTTCCTCCAGCGACCAGCGTGGACGTACGCTGATTTCCTGGTCCTGGTGTTGCCCGGCCTGCAGGCGGCAGGCGCCCGCGTAAGCAATCATGGCCCCGTTATCCGTGCAGAATTCCAGGCGCGGGAAAAACAGTTCCGCGCCCAGCTCTTCCGTCATCTTCGCCAGCCCGTCACGCAAGGCCTGGTTGGCGCCCACACCACCCGCAATGACCAGCCGCATGACACCGGTCTGCTGTAATGCACGGCGGCACTTGATCAGCAGGGTATCCACCACGGCGTCCTGAAAGGCCCGCGCAATGTCGGCACGGGTCTGGTCATCCTTGCGGTTTTCCTGAAAAGTGGTCAGTGCAAACGTCTTCAGACCACTG
>JALVCM010000101.1 GCA_027010005.1 Thiohalobacter sp. | reverse complement strand
AGTGAGGCACTTGCTGAACTGCAGCGTGCGCTGCATACCGTCAAGGGTGGTGCGCGGATGGCGGACCTCGGTCCGGTAGGCGACCTTGCACATGCCGTTGAATCCCTGATTATTACCATTAATGAGTGTGGTGGTGCTGCCAACGAGCAGGCCCTGCAGGGTGTGCAGCAGGCCCAGGATGCACTGGTCGGAATGCTCGACGAAGTGCGTGGAAACAGGCCGCTGACGCCCCATGGCGAATTGATCGAAGTGCTCCAGGCGCTGCGTGAAAGTGTGCTGTCCGGCCTTCACGAGGAAGAAAGCCCGGAAGCGGTACCCGAAGTGGCTAAACCGGAAGCTGTTGATACAGTAGCGGTTGCAACAGAAGAGACGGAGTCCCCTGCAGCAGATATCCCGCTGGCCGACGATCCTTATCGTGAAACGGATCCCGAGTTGCTCGAGGTCTTTCTGGAAGAGGCGGCGGACATTCTCGAACACAGCGAGGAAACGCTGCAGAACTGGAAGGACGATGCTGCCAACCGCGAACTGATGGAGGAATTTCAGCGCGAGTTGCACACCCTCAAGGGTGGCTCGCGCATGGCGGATATCACTGCGATCGGTGATCTCTCGCACGCTGTTGAATCCCTGGTCGAAAAAGTGGGTGCTGATGAGGTCGAGGCAACCCCCCAGGTGTTTGCCCTGTTACAGGAAACACATGATGCACTGACGCGCATGATAGGCGACGTCGCAGAACACAAGCCGGTTTCCGAAATGCCGGAACTTGTGGCGGACCTTGAAGCCCTTCGTGAAGGGCGCAAGCCGGCCAAACGCAAAAAACAGAAGCCTGCAAAGGCAGAGCCCGCAGTACAACCAGTGGTTGTCGAAAAAGATGTCGAGACAAAAGAGCGGCGTACACATTCCAGGTCCAGCCAGGAGCTGGTCAGGGTCAAGGCTTCCCTGCTCGATAATCTTGTTAACTACGCGGGTGAGGTGAGCATCTATCGCTCACGCCTCGAACAACAGGTAGGTGCATACCGCTTTAACCTGGTTGAGCTCGAGCAGACGGTTGCCCGTGTACGGGAACAGTTGCGCAAGCTTGAAATTGAAACCGAGGCACAGGTGCTGTTCCGCTACGAGCGTGAGGCTGAACAGGAAAATGGTGAAGAAGAGTTCGATCCGCTGGAAATGGACCGCTACTCGCACATGCAGCAGCTTTCCCGCTCCCTGGTAGAAAGTTGCAGTGATCTGGGCAGCCTGCAGGGCCTGCTCGATAATATCACCCGCGAATCCGAAACATTGCTGTTGCAGCAGTCACGCGTCAATACCGAACTCCAGGAAGGCCTGATGCGCACCCGCATGGTGCCGTTCCTTGGTCTTGCGCCGCGCATGCGTCGTATCGTTCGCCAGACCTGCCAGGAGCTTGGCAAGCAGGCCGAGCTGGAACTGTCCGGTGCCGAAGGCGAAATGGACCGCGCCGTGGTGGACCGGATTGTTGCGCCTATCGAGCACATGCTGCGTAACGCGATATCCCACGGTATCGAAACACCCGAGCAGCGCCTCAGGGCCGGCAAGCCGGAAGCCGGTACGATACGCATTACGTTTGAGCGGGAGTCTTCCGACGTGGTACTCAGAATGTCAGATGACGGTGCCGGTATCAACCTGGATTCCATCCGCAAAAAGGCGATTGAACGTGGCCTGATGGACAAGGATGCTGCGCTGAGCGACAACGAGGTACTCCAGTTTATACTGGAAACCGGCTTCAGTACGGCAGACAAGGTGACGCAGGTTTCCGGTCGCGGTGTGGGCATGGATGTCGTGAACAGCGAGGTCAAACAGCTTGGCGGCTCATTGCATATTGATTCAAGGCAGGGTGAAGGGACCACCTTTACCATTCGTCTGCCATTTACTCTGGCGCTGAACCAGGCATTGCTCATTGAAGTGGGTGAGGATACCTACGCGGTACCCCTGTCGAGTATCGAGGGTATCGTTCGGCTGCGTCGTGAGGATCTCAAGGCGTATTATGACGATCCGGAGTCCCGTTTCGAGTACGGCGGCTATGACTACGAAGTCCGGCATCTGGGTACCGTGCTGGGGAGTGGTACACCGCATCTTGATGGTGCGCAGAAACGTTTACCGGTATTGCTTGTACGCACCGGTGACCACGGTGTGGCATTCCATGTCGAAAACCTGCTGGGCAGTCGTGAAATTGTCGTCAAGTCGGTCGGTCCCCAGATCAGTACTGTTCGCGGGGTCTCCGGTGCGACCATCCTGGGTGACGGGCGCGTGGTCATGATTCTTGACATGGTTGCCATGTTGCGTGGTGTCGGCACGGCCGGCGGTATGATGGACCAGGTTGAGGAGATGATGCGTCAGCCGGCCGAGAAGCAGGGTGTGACCGTTATGGTGGTCGATGACTCGATTACAGTACGCAAGGTGACGACCCGTCTGCTCGAGCGCAACGATATGAATGTCATATCGGCCAAGGACGGCGTCGATGCGGTTTCCAAGCTACAGGAAAATATCCCTGATATAATGCTGCTGGATATCGAAATGCCGCGTATGGACGGTTTCGAACTTGCGACACATATTCGCAACGAGCCGCGCCTGCGTGATATTCCGATCATCATGATTACCTCTCGTACAGGGGATAAACATCGTCAGCGCGCCATGCAAATCGGTGTCAACCGCTACCTGGGCAAACCCTTCCAGGAAAGCGACCTGATGGAAAATATAACGGAATTGCTCGAGGAATAACTCCCCGATGGACGATATGCCCCAGGATGTTCTGCGTGTTGCTGTACTGGCAGACGAACATGAGCGGAGCGGTTTTCGCAGTGTGCTTGAGGGCGAAGGGCTGGAAGTTGTTCTCGACGGGGCACTGGAGTTGCCCTTACCCGCCACCTGGAATGGTGCTGACGTACTGCTGGTCGCGATGGATGGTGAGCAGATCGACAGGACCCGGGTGCGTGGTGTTTTGCAACAGTCCCCGGTCCCGGTCCTGCTGAACCATGGCGGTATTGGTACAAACGAAATCTGGAGCAGGCGCCTGATCAACAAGTTGTACACGCTGGCGCACCGCGCGCTTCCCCACGCATGGGTGGATGGCATGCGTGACAACCGTCCCGAACTCAGGGTGGTCAGGGATGATGCGGTAGCGTCCGACAGCTCCGGCCCGTGGCTGATTGTGCTGGGTGGATCAATTGGTGGCCCCAGGGCGCTGGCCCGGTTTCTCGAGGCGCTACCGGAACAGCTTCCCGTTGTGTTGCTGGTGGCCCAGCATATTTCCGAAGCCTACCAGGATTTGCTGGCCGAACAGCTTGATCGTTGCGGCAGCTGGCCGGTTGCCCTGATGGGGGATGAGCAGACACTCGAGGCCGGACAGGTCTGGATGGTGCCTGCCGAAAGTGCTGTCGAGCTCGATGAGCAGGGCCGGCTGGTACGTGCTGACCACGCCTGGGACTCGCTTTACCAGCCGGATATCGATGCGCTGCTGGAGCAGGTTGCCGGTGTATGGGGTAAGCAGTGTGGTGTCATATTGTTCAGCGGCCTGGGTGAGGATGGTTCACGCGGCTGCTCGACTGTGGCGGGTGCCGGCGGCTTTGTGTGGACGCAAAGTGCCGACAGCTGCACCATATCCAATCTTCCCGACGCAGCCGGGCGCAGTTGTCGGGTAGAGTTCAGCGGGACACCGGAAGAACTGGCCGAGCAACTGGCATTACGCTGCCAGCCTGCACAAACCGGCATAAACTGAATTTTGACAGGGAGTGACAGATCATGAATGCAGTTGTTGAATCGGTACGAAGCCTGTGGGTGCCACTGGAAGGTGTAAACCTGCTGTTGCCCAACGTGGCGATTGCCGAAGTGATCAATTACCAGCCGCTGGACATGATCCAGTCGGGTCCCGACTGGCTGCTGGGTGGATTGCTGTGGCGTGACAAGCAGATCCCGATTATTTCCATGGAGCGCCTGTGTGGCTTCAACCTGCCGCAGGGTGGACGGGGTGCGCGTATCTCTATTCTGAATTCCGTCATGCCGGAATCAGAGCTTTCCTTCTATGCCATGGTGACCACCGGTATTCCCCGCCTGTTCAGTGCAGACGAAGAAGCGCTCGGTCCGTCCCTGATGGCGACGAATAATTTGCCTGAAACGGTCGCGGACTGTGTCCAGATCGGTAGTGAACAGGCACTGGTGCCTAACCTGGAGGTTGTACAGACCGTGGTTTCCGAAGTCTGGAAAGGCCTGTCTGATCAGGTTTCCGGCGGCTGAGAAGCCAGATCGCCCCACAGCACCTGCAGTGCTGTGAGGGTTGCCAGGGCCGCCGTTTCCGTACGTAAAATCCTCGGCCCGAGACGGACGGCCTGAAACCCGTTCGCCTCGGCGGCACGAATTTCACGCTCTTCCAGTCCCCCTTCAGGGCCTACCAGCACCCGCACGTGGCTGGCGGGTTGCAGATCCTTCAGTGTTTTTTCCGAGTACGGTGAGAGTACCAGGCGCAAACCTTCTGCCGGTGTATCCAGCCAGTTATCGAGGTCGGCGGGCGGCCGGATGTCGGGCAGCCTGAGGCGACCCGACTGCTCGCAGGCAGACACCACCACCCCTTGCCAGTGTGCCAGTCGCTTCGCCAGCCGTTTTTCATCCAGCCGGACCTGTGAGCGTTGTGTCCACAGGGGAGTGACCCGGCTGACTCCGAGTTCGACCGATTTCTGCAGGACAAAATCCATGCGTTCACCGCGTGCAATACCCTGGCCGATTTCGATGTGCAGGGGGGATTCTCGCCGTGGTGACAGTTGCTCCAGTATACTGATGGTGGCCTGTTTTTTTGTGGCCTCCTCGAGCCGGGCGTTGTACTCGTAACCGTTGCCATTGAACATGACCAGCGCATTGCCCGGTTTGAGGCGCAGGACATGCAGCAGGTAGTGGCTGCTGTCCTTGTCCAGTGTGAGCCGGCTTCCTTCGGCCAGCGGCTGCCCGGTATAAAAGCGCGACAGGCGCATCAGTCGGCAACGGCCTTCAGGATGCCTTCCCAGGAGATCTTGACCAGGGTGTCGATCTCATCCCTGCTGATCACGTAAGGTGGCATGAAATACACTACATTCCCCAGTGGTCGAAGCAATACGCCATGTTCCAGCCCGTGGCGGTAGACCTTCAGGCCGCGACGTTCCTGCCAGGGGAAAGGTTCGCGGGTTTTCCCGTCTTTCACCAGCTCGATCGCCAGTATCATCCCGGTCTGGCGAACTTCGGCAATATTGGGGTGCTCCTGAAAATGTGCTGTCGCGCTTGCCATGTAGTGTGCAAGCTCATGGTTCTGGCCAATGACATCCTGCCGGGAAAAGATTTCCAGTGTTGCCAGTGCCGCACGGCACGCCAGTGCATTGCCGGTGTAACTGTGGGAATGCAGGAAGGCAGACAGTGTTTCATAGTCGTCATAGAATGCCTGGTAAACCGCATCACGGGTCAGTACCGTGGACAGCGGCAGGTAGCCCCCGGTCAGCCCCTTGGACAGGCACATGAAATCCGGGCTGATCCCGGCCTGCTCGCAGGCGAACAGAGTGCCGGTCCGCCCGAAACCCACGGCAATTTCATCCGCGATAAGGTGCACGTTGTAGCGGTCACAGGCTTCACGCAGCAGGCCGAGGTAAACCGGGTCGTACATGCGCATGGAGCCGGCACACTGTACCAGCGGCTCGATAATCACCGCGCACACTTCGCCGGCATGTTTTTCGAGCATGCTTTCCATGTGCGTAAAGGCGCGCCGGCTGTAGTCAGCGCATGACTCGCCCGGCTCGCGCAGGTAGCAGTCGGGCGAGGGCACGCGCAGGGTTTCCATCAACAGCGGACCATAAGTGTCGCGGTACAGTTCTACGTTGCCGACGGCGAGCGCACCCAGTGTTTCACCGTGGTAACTGTTCTCCAGTGTGATGAATTTTGTCCTGCCGGGCTCACCCTGGTTGAGCCAGTAGTGAAAGCTCATTTTCAACGCGACTTCGATCGCCGATGAGCCGTTATCGGCAAAAAAGACTCGCTCCAGCCCGGGCGGGGTGACCGACACCAGATGCTCCGCCAGTTCGATGGCGGCCGGGTGTGTGAAGCCGGCCAGCAGGGTATGCTCCAGGGTGTTGAGCTGTTCGGTCAGGGCGGCATTGATGTGCGGGTTACAGTGCCCGAACAGGTTGACCCACCAGGAGCTGATGGCATCCAGGTAACGCCTGCCCTCGAAATCTTCCAGCCATACACCCTCACCACGACGGATGGGGATCATCGGCAACGACTCGTGATCCTTCATCTGTGTGCAGGGGTGCCATACGACAGACAGGTCGCGTGCGGCGAGGTCAGCGTTATGTGGCGTGGACTGGCTCACCGGCGCTCAGTCGAGGCCGAGTCGTTCCCAGATGGCACGTGTCGGCCCGGCCTGGTTCATGGTGTAGAAGTGCAGGCCGGGCGCCCCGGCATCCAGCAGACGTTGGCACATGTCTGTGACCACATCGGCGCCAAACGTACGGATGGCATCCCGGTCGTCACCACAGGCTTCCAGCCGCTTGCGGATCCAGCGCGGGATTTCCGCGCCACACATATCGGAGAAGCGTGCCAGTTGCGTGTAGTTGGTGATCGGCATAATGCCCGGAACGATGGGGATATCGATACCGCGTTTCTCGCAGGCGTCGACAAAACCAAAGTAGGCATCCGCATTATAGAAGTACTGGGTAATGGCACTGTCTGCGCCGGCCTCGACCTTGCGTTTGAAATTATCCAGGTCGACTTCCGCATTCGGTGCCTGCGGGTGAAACTCCGGGTAGGCAGCCACTTCGATATGAAAGTGGTCGCCGGTCTCGGCACGAATGAATTCTACCAGTTCGTTGGCGTAGCGGAATTCACCAGGTTGCCCCATGCCCGAGGGCAGGTCACCACGTAGCGCGACAATGTGGTGAATATTCTCTTTCCGGTAGAGATCAAGAATTTCCCGGATATTGTCTTTCGTTGATCCGACACAGGACAGGTGCGGTGCTGCCTCGATACCGGAGTCGCGTTGTATTTCGCTGACGGTATCAAACGTGCGTTCACGCGTTGAACCACCGGCGCCAAAGGTAACGGAAAAGAACCGCGGTTTGAGTTTTGCCAGTTCGTCACGTGTGTCGCGCAGTTTGGCAACACCCTTGTCGGTTTTGGGTGGAAAGAACTCGAAACTGTATACGCGCGGGTGTTTTTTTTGTGATTCCATGAGTTGCTGTATTCCATTTCTCACCTGAGGCACCTGCCCCGGTACAGAGAATAGTGTAGGAGCGGGCTCGCCCGCGAACGAATCGAGGTCCAGCTCATTCCTGGTTCGCGGGCGAGCCCGCTCCTACGTGTGTTGGTATCCTGCCTGTTGGTGCCAGGCCAGGTTGTTTTGCTATCAGTAGCGGTAATGGTTCGGCTTGTACGGACCTTCCACCGGGATGCCCAGGTACTCGGACTGTTCCGGTGTCAGTTTGGTCAGCTGTGCGCCGATCTTCTGCAGGTGCAGGCGTGCAACCTTCTCGTCCAGGTGCTTGGGCAGGACAAAGACCTTGTTCTCGTAGCTTTCGCCATTGCTGAACAGTTCCATCTGTGCCATGACCTGGTTGGTGAAGGAGGCAGACATTACGAAGCTCGGGTGCCCGGTTGCACAACCCAGGTTGACCAGGCGGCCCTTGGCCAGAATGATAATCTTCTTGCCGTCCGGGAAGATCACATGATCGACCTGTGGCTTGATTTCTTCCCACTGGTATTTTTCCAGTGAAGCGATATCGATTTCTGAATCGAAGTGCCCAATGTTGCAGACGATGGCTTCGTTCTTCATCGCGGCCATGTGGTCATGTGTGATCACGCTCATGTTGCCGGTGGTGGTAACAAAGATGTCGCCGATCGGGGCAGCCTCTTCCATCGTGACCACACGGTAGCCCTCCATCGCTGCCTGCAAGGCGCAGATCGGGTCAATTTCCGTAACCAGCACGGTAGCGCCCATGCCGCGATAGGCCTGCGCACAACCCTTGCCGACGTCACCATAACCCAGCACCACACAGATCTTGCCGGCAATCATTACGTCGGTAGCGCGCTTGATGCCATCGAGCAGTGACTCACGGCAGCCGTACAGGTTGTCGAACTTGGACTTGGTGACCGAGTCGTTGACATTCATGGCGGGGAACAGCAGATCACCGGTTTCCTGCATCTGGTACAGGCGGTGTACGCCGGTGGTGGTTTCCTCGGTGACACCCTTGATGCTGTCGGCCATTTTCTGCCACTTGCCCGGCTCATTTGCCAGGTTGCGTCGCAGCACATCGAGAATGGCTTTCCATTCTTCGTTGTCATCGTCTTTCGTGTCCGGTACTGCACCGGCCTTTTCGAACTCGACACCCTTGTGGATCAGCAGGGTGGCGTCGCCACCATCGTCAAGAATCATGTTGGGCATCTGCCCGTCGGGCCAGTTCAGCGCCTGCTCGGTACACCACCAGTATTCCTCGATGGTCTCGCCTTTCCAGGCAAAAACCGGCACACCGGACGCAGCGATTGCTGCGGCTGCCTGGTCTTGTGTAGAGTAGATATTGCATGATGCCCAGCGCACTTCAGCGCCCAGGTCGACCAGTGTTTCGATCAACACAGCTGTCTGTATGGTCATGTGCAGGCTGCCGGTAATGCGAGCGCCCTTGAGCGGCTTCTGTGCACCAAATTCCTCGCGCAGCGCCATCAGGCCGGGCATTTCGACTTCCGCAATACTGATTTCCTTGCGGCCCCAGTCGGCCAGTGAAATATCGGCGACTTTATAATCTTGACTTGAATCGAGAACAGCGTTCATAAGGCTTCTCCCTTAAAGGTTGCTTAAGGTCGAGCGCCGTTGTTTTGAGATGCTGGTCTCCCCGAGCCTGGCGGGCATTGCCCGCTGCAGCGCCCCTCGGGGAACACAGCCGAATTTGAAGGCCTGCGATTATCGCCAATTCATGGCGTCAGGCCAAGTTTTCACGATAATTTTCCCGTCATTGCGAGCGAAGCGCGGCAATCTCCATGGTCTTGTGGCAGACTTTGAGAGATTGCCGCACTTCGCTCGCAACGACGGGGCCTTACCTAAATCCCTGCATCCGAGCGCAGGATTTCCGCCTTGTCGGTATTCTCCCAGGTGAACCCCTCGTGCTCACGGCCAAAGTGACCGTAGGCCGCGGTCTTGCGGTACTTGATCTGGTCGGCATTGAGCAGGTCGAGCATTTTCAGGATGCCATAGGGCCGCAGGTCAAAGTGCTCGCGGACCAGTTCGGTAATGCGTTCGTCGCTGATCTTGCCGGTGCCGAAGGTTTCGACCATGATCGAGGTCGGGTCCGCCACACCAATGGCATAGGACACCTGGATCTCGCAGCGTTCCGCCAGTCCGGCTGCGACGATATTCTTGGCCACATAGCGCCCGGCATAGGCGGCGGAACGGTCCACCTTGGACGGGTCCTTGCCCGAGAATGCGCCACCACCGTGACGCGCCGCACCGCCGTAGGTATCGACGATAATTTTGCGTCCGGTCAGGCCGGCATCACCCATTGGTCCACCGATCACGAACGCGCCGGTCGGGTTAATATGATATTGCGTATCAGCTGTCAGCCATTCGCTGGGCAGTACCGGCTTGATGATGTGTTCCATCACGGCTTCTTCCAGTTCCCGATGGTCGATGTCCGGTGCGTGCTGGGTGGACAGTACCACGGCATCAATGGCGACCGGTTTGCCATCCTTGTAGCGGAAGGTGACCTGGCTCTTTGCGTCAGGGCGCAACCAGCCCAGAATGTCCTTGTGGCGCATTTCCGACTGACGGTGAACCAGTCGATGTGCATAGGTGACCGGTGCCGGCATCAGCACGTCGGTTTCGTTGGTGGCGTAGCCGAACATCAGGCCCTGGTCGCCCGCACCCTGGTCTTCCGGTTTTGCCCGGTCGACGCCCTGGTTGATGTCCGGGGACTGCACGCCAAGCGCGGTCATAACCGCACAGGTCTCATAGTCGAACCCCATCTCCGAGCTGGTGTAGCCGATCTCACGGATGGTTTCACGCATGATGTGTTCGTAATCCGGCTTGGACGTGGTAGTGATTTCCCCCGCGATCAGCACCATGCCGGTCTTGAAAAGGGTTTCGCAGGCCACGCGCGCGTGCGGGTCTTCGGCCAGAATGGCGTCAAGTACGGCATCGGACACCTGGTCGGCCATTTTGTCCGGGTGGCCTTCCGAGACCGATTCCGATGTAAAAAGATGTTCACTCATTGTATTAATCTCCTGAAAACAAAAAACCCGCCTGGCGTCAGCTCAAGCGGGTTCTGGAAATTCTTTGTTTTTCCTCGCTTTAGCCGAATTTATAGAGCGCCCGCAATCTGATTTCAAATCGGCGCTTGCAAACTATTGTGGGGGAAATCCCGGTGTGGGTCAAATCCTGTCCGGGCAGAGTCAACGGTTGTCATGAAAAACGTTTATAGTCATGGCGTTATGGCGGTGCGTGTATCCTTGCCCATGCGTGTTCGCATACGTGTATAGGCTTTCAGGTATTTGGTCGAGCCTGGCTCCAGCTCGACAGCCCTTTGGTATTCTGACAGCGCCTTGTTGTACTGGCGCATGTCACGGTAGGTTTTGGCCAGCCAGTAGGCCGCATGCGCGCTGTCAGGTTGGTTTTCCACGCGGCTACGTGCTGTACGCAGGGCGCGCTTTAAATGTTGCCGGGCACGGGCTTCATCTCCTCGTTGCCGGTAACTTTTCGCCAGTGACAGGTTGGTAGAGACTTTACCGGGATTGCTGGCATAGATCTTCAGGGCGGTATCAGTCGCCATCTGGTTATAGCGGAGAAACAGCGTCTGATTGCCAATCTGTTTATAGCAATTGGCGATTCTCCGCATAATGGAGGTACGCGTCGGCTCTTTCCGGTGTACGGCAAGATAGAGCACCAGGGCTGTTTGCCATTGGTCGTAGCGTTCGTAGCGACGGGCGAATTTTTCGTAGCCGTTCAGCAAACGACCCTGCATTCTTGGTGCTTTTTCCGGGTCAGACAGCATGGAATGAGTGGTTACGGTGGCCAGCGCAGTTGCCCCGCCCAGGATGCCGGTCATTAACAGGGCGATTTTCCACGACGGTATGGTATTCCCTCGTGTTTCCGGTTGGCGCCGAAACAGCCAGTAATGGGCGCCCGTAGCAGCCAGTGCAAATGCGATCAGCACCTCGGCGATTTCGGCTTCATTGAAATTCAGCAGTCCAAGTTCCAGGAATGCCGCGGTGATGAAAAACGGCCAGAGATAGAGCGGGGATGCCACAAGGCCTGATGATTCAAGGAACAGGGCCGGTTGCCACCTGACCCGGATCAGTAGTGGGTAGACCAGGCCATACAGTGTCAGGCCGCCAGCAAGCAGGTACTCGATTAACTGTTTGGTCGGTGTGCTGACTGGTCCGACCAGCAGATTATGGATATTTGTTTCATCCTGCAGGTTATGGCGCCGGAAGAAGTCAGGTGTTTCGAACCCGAACAATCGCTGTCCCCAGGAGATCTCTTCCATGACCACATAAAAGAGTGCTAGGGATAGCAGAATAAAGAAAGGCCTCTGGCGGTGAGAGGAAGTGGCCAGTACAAGCGAGAAGACAAACGCTGACGCGAACAGGAAAGTCTGCGTCCATTCTCCATACATATCTTCATAGGTGGCACGGATATAGGCCACCGGGTAATTGAAGGCCAGTACGGCGTAGGTACCGGTTATCAGAATAAACAGCAGGGTGGCGGTATACCGGTGTGCGTTACCCTCGATCATAGACGGTGCCTGAAAGACAGGGGTTCCAGTGAGTTCGACAGGTCTCTAGTGTAACAAGTCCTGTCAGCGGTGGGACAGGCACGTTTTTTTGTGCCAGGCAAGAACAAGTAAAAAAGCCCCACCGGGTGGCGGGGCTTTCGGGTGACATTTCGGTTATCCCGGGTCAGTTGTTAATCGGGCACCCTTTCTTGTTCTGCTCCATCAGGATGCTCTTCGCCGTGTCGTAATCACCGGTTGCGTAGGCGTCTACGACTATCGAGATAACCTCGCCGGTCGTGTACATGTAGTTCACATCCGGGTTGGCGGCGTTGAGCAGTGCTGCCGTGGCATGGCGTCCCAGGCTCTGACGTTTCTTGCCCTTGCTCTTCAGGGTGCGTTTCAGGCTCTTGTTGCCAGCTGCATCGACACCGAAGATCGAGTCGAAACGGTCGCCCGGTGAGTAGGCCGTCCATGCACCGATGTTGCTCTTCTTCTTCCAGAAGGATGGGCCACAACCTTCGTAGAAAATCGGTGTGGGTGGCATAACGTCGCTGTCACCGTCACAGTCGAGGTCACCACTATCGGCGTCACTGTCGTCCGAGTCACCATTGGCGTTGCCGTCATAGCCACTGTCGCTGTCACTGTCCACCGAACCCATACAGGGATCGGGTTCCGGCGGCTGCAACATTTCAACGGTCACTGTCGCCGTGTTGGAGCTGCAGGTCTGGCCGTCAGCCAGCAGGCCGGAAGCGTTAGCGATATTGGTCGTGGTCTCGAACAGGCAGGCATCTGCCGTGAAGGACACGCTGTTGTTCGCCAGCAGATCAATCGGCCCACCGACCGGATCGACCATCTTGTCGTCAGTTACAACCAGATCAGTGACATCGGAACCGCTATTGGTCACCGTGTAGGTGTAGGTCACCTGCAGGTTAACCGGGCAGGTCGTCGGATCCATGGGGCACAGTGGCTGTGTGAGCTTGCGGCTGTTGCCTGAAAGTACCACGAAGTCACCCACGACCTTGCCGGGTCCAATCGGTTCGGAGCAACTGGTGTGCAGTTCAACCGGTTCGCCACCGTCCACGCTGAGGCTGATGGCGACGCCCAGGGTGCCCTTGAAACCCTTGGGTCCGAAGTCGATACCGGAAACGGTAAAGGGCACACCATTCTGAACGGTGCCGTCGAACAGATCGGAGGCAAACGGCCCGATGCGGTTGACGTCCACGTTGACGGTACCTGTGCCCGTGTACATCAGTTCGAGATCTGTGACCTTGCCTTTGCAGCCACAGGTCAGGCTGCCGGGATCAACATCACTGTCGTCCGAGTCACCGCTGCCATCCTTGTCGCTGCCGCTGTCGCTGTCATCATGCTCACCGATCTGGTCGGTGATCGTGGTGTCGATTGGTCCGACCGTGCTGACGCTCGCAACCTTGTCCAGTGTCAGGCCACACTGTGTGACCAGAGGTGGATCCAGTGTGACAAATTCACAGACCGCGTTATCCGGCACCAGGTCATCCGGCTGTCCATCAGCGAAGCTGGCGATGAAGCTGAAGGCGCCAAAGTTGACCGTGGTGGTGGAAACTCCCAGCGCAGCCTTGAACGCCATCAGGTCAGTAATGGTTAACACATAGCGGTCGAGCAGTACGTCAAACGTGACGTACTGGTCAAGGCCGGTGATCTGGCTGTCGGTCGGGGCGACCGTCAGCGTGTTATTCGTGTAAATAAAGACAACGTTCGGTACGCAGGTTCCTGTGCCCTGGTCCGTCGCACCGCATTCCATATCGATTTCGAGATACTCGAGTGAGCCAACACCGGGTTCATCCGGAATGGTGGAGCTGGAAGCATTGGGGTCGCCATCACCGTCGGCGTCACCCGGGACGCCCGTAGGGAAGATTTCCGCCGTCAGGGAAAAGTCTGCATTCAGGGTAAAGGTGATTTCCTTGATATCATACCCGCTCGGGAATGCCAGTTCGGTACCATCCAGAATGGAGTAGGTGTTGGCCGCAGTAGCGGAAAAGCTGGTCGTCAGTGCCAGCGCCGCGGACAGCAAAGCCGACCTGATTGGTGTTATTATCTTCATGCTTGGCTCCTTGAAGGACACTGGATCATCCTTTCCCGATTCCAATGTCGGTAAGTATTATTAGTGGTGCGCGTCGTGTTCCCACACCTTGGGTCTTGCGCCCCTGTGATTCAGGTCGTGCGACGTCGGCCCAGACCGGCCAGGCCGAGCAGGCCGGAACCGAACAGCCAGACGGCTGCGGGTACGGGTACCAGCTGAGTGTTGATCGTGGCAAAATCTTCAGGACCGAAGTTGTTGCCCGTGCCAGCGTTGAATTCAACAGTGAGATCCAGTGGGTTGGCGAAGGAGAAGCCCAGCGGTCCCAGGCCGGTGACACTGAATTCAACGCCGTCGTTGGCCTCGCTTGCAATCCAGTTGACTGTCGCGCCTGAGGTATTGTCGGCACCAAGTATCGGCGTTTGTTCGCTATTCAGGCCGCTGTCCGCAATGGCGTCGCCTTTTACGGTGAACTGGAACTCAATGATACCGCCTGAGCTGATGTCGCTGCCCAGATCGATTGAAAAGCCCACGTTCTCGCAGCCGTCGAACAGGCCTGCTGCACCACTGTTACCCCCTGGCTGACCCAGGTTACAACCGGGGAAACCAATGCCCTCATTGCCGCCGGCAGTACCGAAATCTCCGAAAGTCTGGAAGCCAAGGTAGAAGGTATCGGAGGGGATGTCGTAGGTGAAGTAGGCATTGGTGATGTCGAAGCCATTGTTTTCAGCGTCATCGCCGGGATCGATTACGCTGCCGGACTGGTTTGGCGCAGCATTGACAGCGGCAATCAGGTCAGTCAGGTCTCCATCCAGTGTGATGGCTGCAGTATGGCCGGCAGCTGAAATCAGCGCTAACCCCATAGCGACTAGCGGAAGCGCAAGCTTCCTGTATGCTTTTTTCCGCTTCATTATTTTTAACTCCTCCGAGAGCTTGTTTTTATACGTATATTCAACAAAGTGTTTGGCAATATGCCTGATTGCCAACCTTTGTCAGGCAAGACGTCCTGCTTTCCTGCCTGTTTGTCGTTATTCTGGCTTTGGCGGCTTGCTTTTCACAGGACACACCCGCGTTTATGCGCAAAGACACGCAAACATATATGCAATATGTATTCCTGTGAAAAAATAATCAGGATAAACAAACCATTACATATTAGGTATTTCAGGGGGGTGAATTTTTTGTTAAAACATTCGACAGATATGTTGATTTAGTCCGGTCTGATATAATTGTGAAATGGTATTGTTATCAAGGAGATACGTCTCTTTATCGGCTCGGCGCCGGCAGGTCGTTGATTGTCG
>JALVCM010000100.1 GCA_027010005.1 Thiohalobacter sp. | reverse complement strand
GGTGATGCTGGAGGGTATCGAGCCTGGCCATAATCGACTGCAGTTGACCACGGGAAGACCCGTTACCCGTTCCCACTACGAGTTGGTAGCTGACGAGCGTAGCGGCTTCCAGGTGGGAGACCTGATCCCCATCCATCGTCATGAGTACCGGGTCGTGGGGTTGACCCGGGGAATGCGTTCCCCTTCCGGTGACCCTATTCTTTTCCTGTCCCTGAAAGATGCCCAGGAAATCCAGTTTCTCAAGGACAACGATGCGCTGTTTCGTGACCGGCGCCTGCTCGAATCCAATCCCCGGCTCAATCCGCCCGGCAACCCGGCCCTGCTTGGAGGTCTGGAAGACACGCTGTTTTCCAACCACCGGGTCAATACCATACTGGTACAGCTTTCACCCGGGGTAAATGTGCAGCAGGTGGCAAGTAATATCGAACAATGGTTGCGCCTGACCGCCTACCCGCGAGATGAGATGGAGCAGATTCTTACCGGCCAGTTGATTGCCATGGCCTCGAAGCAGATCGGTCTGTTTCTTGTGATCCTGACGGTGGTCAGTGCCGCCATTGTGGCCCTGACGGTCTACTCCATGACCCAGACCAAGCTGAAAGAGATTGCTGTGCTTAAATTGATCGGTACTCCCAACGGCCTGATATCGCGCATGATCCTGCTGGAGGCCATCGGTCTGGGCCTGATTGGCTTTCTCACCGGCAAACTGGCCGTGACCTACTGGGCACCCCTGTTCCCGAAGCATGTCCTGTTGCTGGTGGATGACACCTTGCGAGCGCTTATCATAACCCTGGTTATCTGTGTCCTCGCCAGCGTGGCGGGTATCCGTGCGGCACTGCGTATTTCACCAGGTTCGGCGATCGGGGGCTGACAATGACCGAGCCGGCCATATGGGTAGAAAATCTGAGCAAGACGTATGGCAGGGGTGCCTCGGCTGTGCAGGCGCTGAAAGATGCCAGCATGTGTGTACAACCGGCCGAGGTGGTCGGGTTGCTCGGCCCCAGCGGTTCCGGCAAGACCACCCTGTTACAGTGCCTGGGCGCCATCATCGACCCCAGTGGCGGGCGCATCACGCTGGGAGGCGATGTGCTGTTCGATAACGGCTGGCAATACAACAACCGGCGCACCCTGAGGCGGGACCGCATCGGCTTTATCTTCCAGCGTCCGTACCTGATTCCTTTCATGGATGCTACCGAGAACATTGCTATCCTGCCTATGCTACAGGGATACACCAATCACCAGGCTTATGATCGGGCAAATGAGCTACTCGAAATCCTGGATATCACCGACCGGGCTGCAGCCCGGATTGAAGAACTCTCAGGCGGGGAGCAACAGCGTGTAGCGATTGCCCGTGCACTTGCCAACCGGCCCTCGATTATTCTGGCTGATGAGCCCACCGCGCCACTGGACAGCCATCGGGCCATGTCGGTCATGCAATTGCTGCACAAAATGGCAGCGGAATCCAACACGGCCATTATTGTCGTCACCCATGACGAGAATATCATCCCGGTGTTTAAACGCCTGTATCGACTGCGTGATGGTGTGTTGCACGAGGAAGCCGGGGAAGGGCGAGCATTGATGTAGCCAATGTCTTACCCGTGCACTGGAGCAGCTAGAGCGGCAACAGGCTGGATATCCGTCACGGGAAATCATCGTAGGGCGGTTTGTCTTCAAGGCCCATCTTTTTTCTTACCGCGACAGCCAGTGACGCCAGCCCGGCACCGGCAACCAGCCCCAGGCAACGCAGCAGATTGACCGTAAGTGGACTGAGATCATGCGTGACAGGCAGTTTCCCGCCATACTCAACGATCAGTGTTTCATCGATATGACCCGGAACGAAGATCATGATGATGGCGGAGGCTATCAGGACTCCGGCCCACGATGCGACTTTGCTTCGGGTCAGGGCCCAGACAAGGCGGTAAAGTATTGCGCCCAGTACAGCACTCAACAGAATCTCTATAATCAGTATCTTAAGCATACAACTATTTCCCGGGCGAGAGTTCATTTATAGCGTAATAACACCTGCCTGGCCACCGGATATTACAGCTCACGGTTTCCATTCGCTCACTGGTAAACCTGTGTGGGTGTGGTGACTGCCGTGCAGGTAGTGGAGTCCCAGCAGGACCAGCAAAATACCAAAGGCGATACGTAAGCCCTGTTCCGGTACGGCCAGCGCAATTTTACTACCGAGCCAGGCACCGATGACTGCACCGAATGCCAGGGATGGAACCAGCCCCAGGTGTACATTACCCAGACGCCAGTTTTCCCAGCTGCCGGTCAAAACAGCAGGCAAGCGGGCCAGCAATGAGCATCCCTGAGCAAGTTGCTGCGGCATGCCCAGGCCGAACACGAACAGTGGCGCCAGTACCGGGCCGCCGCTGATACCGATGACCCCGGCCACCAGTCCTTCGATGATGCCCACTGCCAGCAGGTAGGGGAGCTGCAGGTTTCCAGGAACCAGGGCGCCTGTCGTGATCAGATCACGAAAGATAACCAGTAGTCCGCCCAGTATGACAACGACACCGAAGCCGGCCTTGAGTCGTGCCGCCGGCCAGTTTTCCGACCAGGCTGCTGCCAGTGGAGTAACCAGGAGTGCGGGCAGTGCAACCCAGAGTATTACCCGCAGATCAAACATCCCGTGCCAGGCATAGACCAGCCCGGCGATGGAGGCAGTGAACAGGCTGACTGACAGTGCGGTACCACGGGCATTGACCGGGCTTAACGCGGTCCAGCCCATCAACATCGGGATGACCAGCGTGCCACCACCCAGGCTGACCAGTCCACCACCCATGCCGGCAGTCAGGCCAATGACAAGCCCTTTTGCATGTCGGGTTGATAAGGTAGATGTCATAGTATTCCGTAGTTACACAGGTTTCGGGTTGCAAAAGTGCACAGGGATCAGATACGTTGAAAATTACCCGGGTAACTCCCGGAATGATGTAACCTGAATGACAGCAGCGGGTAAAAGAGGTTTCGGACCGGAATGGACAGCCTGCAATTTTTGACCGAATACAAAAATCTCGCTATTCCCCTGCTGGTGTTGCTCATGCTGGCCGAATCTGCACCGGTTGTTGGTCTTTTTGTACCCGGCGTGGTGATCCTGACAGCGCTGGGTACGATGACCGGGTCGGGGGTATGGCCCTTCTGGACGACGTATTTCAGTGCTGTTGCCGGCGCTTTGCTGGGAGACCAGCTGGGTTACTGGCTCGGCCGCTTGGGTGCAACCGAGTTGTCAGGCAAGCTGTTCAGGCGCCGGCGGCAGAATGCCATTGAAGTGGCTCGCCAGCTGGTTGAGAAACATGGTTTACTGGCCATATTTTTTGGCCGGATGGCCTGGGCGGTGCATCCGGCAGTACCCACTGCGGCAGGTTTCCTGGGGATAAAACCGCGTAACTTTCTGCTGATTGATCTGCCCGCCGTGAGTCTCTGGGTATCGTTGTATATGGGGCTTGGGCATGTGGCTACGGGGATCTGGGTACACCAGACCTTCAGGCTGGTCGAATTTGCCTCGGTGCTGGCTATCCTGCTGGTGATCGTTCTGCTGGTTCGCCATTCATCCGGTGGTTTTCACCGCAGGAAACTTTGACTTATGTTGATCTGTCATACTGATAAATCCGGAAGTTTGTGCTAGGTTTAACCACGGAATCAAGTTATCACAGCGGAGGCTTGACAGGCAGGACGATGAAATCAGTTTTCCGGACATTGCTGAAAGTACTGTTACTGGTGAGCCTGGTTACCACACCGGTTGGCATGGCACTGGCAACCGTGCAGGCCGGGAACTACCTGTCGGTCCCTAACGGTGAGGGGATGGCACCCTGTCCTCATGTCTTACAGGATAAAGCCCCGGCGGCGGCCCGGCAGGCACTGTCTGAAAAAATATCCTGCACCTGCCATGTTGATGATTGCAGTTCAATGGACAACAGCAGTTGTCAGCACTCCACAGTTTCATCCCTTGCCGTATTGTTGACAGCTGCTCTGAAGTTTCCTGCCGTAGCCAACGATCACAGGGGGGCGGTCTTTCAGGATCGTCATACCGGTTTGAGCATCCCGCCCGAGTCACCTCCACCCATCCTGTAACTCCCTTCAGGCGGCAAACTTGCCGTCATGTGTGTGGCCGATCTTTTTCAGTGCCACAACCCGGTACTCCGGGATTCCGCAAGCTATTTCATGGATTCCGGGGTCGGTTGGTCCAAAAACCTTGACCTGTGTCCAGGGTACAGGTTGTAGAGTTGGTCCAGAGTTCATGATTAATTCAGTAACCAGGGAGGTGTGCCATGAAATACCTGATCCGATTATTCCTTGCTGCACTGGCAGTTACAGCAGGCATCGCCATGGCTGCCCCGACGGTTTATATCCCGTTGGGGTCTGGAAACAGGGTTATTGCAGTGGATGCCGCCAGTGACAAAATTACTGCGACGTTTACAGGGGTTGAAAATCCGCACGGGCTGGTGGCGACACCGGACGGGGAATACCTGGTGGCGGGGAGCCTGAGTGAAACACCGCTCGCCGCAGGTCAGTCCGCCGACACACCCAACAGCAAACTGGCCCTGATCCATCCGG
>JALVCM010000099.1 GCA_027010005.1 Thiohalobacter sp. | reverse complement strand
CGTACACAGTTGTCGTTGCCTTCGTCATCGCGGTCCAGCCGGTCGAGCAGGGCGATACGATTGACACGATCGGCAAGTGTCATGTCGGTTTCACTTTTCTCGCCCATGCGTTCCAGCCAGCCGACCAGTTCGTTGACGTTCTGCAGGCGGCGCTCGCCTTCATTGGGGTCTTTCGCGCTGTCGAACAACCAGTTGTTATAGTCGATATCACGCATCAGGCGATGGATCACCGGCATGGCTTCACCGCGTTCCGCTTCGTCACCGAGCTCAACAATCCACCGGGCAAATTCCTGCAACCGACTCATGGCGCGCCGGTTCAGGACGTCGGCAAGTTCGTCCTCAAAGCAGGCTTCCAGCAGACTCATGCCGCGCTGCGAGGCAAAGCCACTGAGTTTTTCCAGCGTGGCAGCGCCCAGCTCACGGCGCGGTGTATTGACCACGCGCAGGAAGGCGCGGTCGTCAGCATCGTTGACCAGCAGTCGCAGGTAAGCGATCAGGTCCTTGACTTCACGGTATTCAAAAAACGAGGTGCCACCACTGAGGTGATAGCTGATGCTGTGTTCGCGCAGGACCTTTTCAAAGGTGCGTGACTGGTGGTTGCCGCGGTACAGGATGGCGTAATCACTGTGCCGTGCGGCATGGGTGAACTGGTGATGCAGGATTTCCGAAACTACGCGTTCCGCTTCATGGTCCGCATCGCGGCAGGCCAGGATTTTCAGCGGGCTGCCGTAGCCAAGTGTGCTCCATAACTGTTTTTCGAATACGTGCGGGTTTTTTGCGATCAGTGTATTGGCGCATTTCAGGATACAACCGGCAGAGCGATAGTTCTGCTCCAGCTTGACGACTTCGAGACGCGGGAAGTCATCCTTCAGGCGTCGCAGGTTTTCCGGGTTGGCACCACGCCAGGCATAAATAGACTGGTCATCGTCACCTACCGCGGTAAACGGCGTGGTTTTGCCGACCAGTAACTGTACCAGTCTGTACTGCGCCGTATTGGTGTCCTGGTATTCGTCCATCAACAGGTGGCGCACGCGTCCCTGCCAGTATTCGCGTGTAGCCTCGTGCGTTTGCAGTGCCAGTACCGGTTGCATGATCAGATCGTCGAAGTCAAAGGCATTATAGGCCTTCAGGCTGCGCTGGTACTCGGCATACAGCAGCGCCGCGGCCTGTTCGAATTCATCGCTTGCCTGTTTGAGGGCCTGCGCCGGCAGCAGCAGTTCGTTTTTCCAGTCGGAAATACGGTTGCGCAATGCGTCGTTATCAAAGGCAGCGCTGTTCTTGCGCATCAGTTCGTCGATCAGGTGCAGGCTGTCCTGGCTGTCGAAGATGGAAAAGTTCGGTTTGTAGTCGATCCGCAGGGCCTCGCGGCGCAGGATGCGCATGCCGAGGGTGTGGAAGGTGGAAACAATCAGGCCCTTGCCGGCATCTTTCGCCAGTAAGCGGTTCACGCGTTCGCGCATTTCGCGCGCGGCCTTGTTAGTAAATGTGACCGCGATGATGTGTTTTGCTGATATGCCGCAGTGGCCGATCAGGTGGGCAATCTTGTGGGTAATGACGCGCGTCTTGCCACTGCCTGCGCCGGCCAGCACCAGCAGCGGGGCCTCGGTTTCACGCATGGCGGCTTTTTGCTGGGGATTGAGGTCAGGCACGCAGGACAATACAGGCTGGGGAACAACACATGCCGGCATTGTAGCGAGTCTTCCGGAAAATCGTCAGCTTGAAATATCATGGCATTCGTGTCTGCGCTCAGCAGGCAGAGAGGCCGGCCGGGCGGCCTTCCCGTCGTTGCAGCGATAGCTGCAGGCTTCCTGCAGGTGTACCTGTGTCACCCCCGGGCTGTCGTCCAGGTCGGCAATGGATCGTGCCACCCGCTGTATCCGGTGAATCGCGCGCGGTGAAAGGCGGAAACGGGTCGCCACCTTGTCGATCAGCAGTTTTTCAACTTTCCCCAGTTCACAGGCCTCGTCGAGTTCTGCCAGCGTCAGCTGTACATTGAGCCGGCCGCGCTGCCGTTGCTTTTCCCGCGCAAGCATGACGCGCTGGCGCACCGTGGCGCTGTTTTCACCGATCTCCTGTTCCAGTTGCCGCCACGGCAGGCGCGGCATATCGACGTGCAGGTCGATACGGTCAAGTAACGGCCCGGAAACCCTCGCCCGGTAACGCTGTACCTGTAGCAGGGAGCACTGGCAGTCGTGTTCTTCGTCACCGAGATACCCGCACGGGCAGGGGTTCATGGCGGCAACAAACTGGAAGCGGGCCGGAAACTCCGCCCGTGCGCTGGCGCGAGACACCGTCACGCTGCCGGTCTCCATGGGTTCGCGCAGCATATTCAGGGCATGACGCTGGAATTCGGGTAGCTCATCGAGGAACAGGACACCATTGTGTGCCAGTGAAATTTCACCGGGCCGCGGTATCGATCCGCCGCCGACCAGTGCTGCAGCCGAGGCGTTGTGGTGGGGTGCGCGAAACGGACGTGTGCGCCAGCGCCGCAGATCGAGGGGTTTGCCGCACACAGACTGAACGGCAGCGGATTCCAGCGCTTCAGCTTCACTCAGCGGTGGCAACAGGCCGGGCAGACGGCTGGCCAGCAGGGTTTTGCCGGTGCCTGGCGGACCGATTAACAACAGGTTATGTGCGCCGGCTGCGGTGATCTCCAGGGCGCGTCGTGCATGTGCCTGGCCGCGTACATCGATCAGGTCCGGTACTTCGGCGGGGCTGTCTTGCGGGATCACCGGGCCATCCAGACATTCCAGTGGTTCCAGTTTGCGCAGGTGCTGACAAATCTCCACAAGGTGGTCTGCGACCAGGCTGCCGGGGGGATCGACAAGTGCTGCTTCCCGTGCATTTTCACGTGCACAGATCAATCGGCGTTGTGCATTGCGACCTGCCAGCACAGCCGGCAGCACGCCACATACCGGCCGCAGACCGCCACCCAGCGCAAGTTCGGCGACAAACTCATAGTCAACGAGAGCGTCATCGGGAATCTGCCCGGATGAAGCGAGAATGCCGATGGCAATCGCCAGATCATAACGCCCGCCCTGCTTGGGCAAGTCGGCGGGTGCAAGATTAACCGTGATGCGTCGTGCCGGAAATTCAAAACCGCTGTGCAACAGGGCGCTGCGTACCCGCTCGCGACTTTCACGCACGGCAGTTTCAGGCAGGCCGACAATCGACAACGCCGGCAGCCCGTTGGAGAGGTGAACTTCTACAGTTACTAAGGGGGCATCGACACCCAGCTGGGCACGACTGAATACAATGGCAAGCGACATGGCTCCATCCCTGGGTTGGTTTAAATGGCATCCGTGCCATTCTTGATTTAATCCGTCATTGCGAGCGCAGCGCAATGACGGAGGTTATGAATTAATCAGGTGTTCCTTTTGTATCCACTTTGTCCTTCAGCAGTTGCGCCTCGAGTTCCGCCACCTGCTTTTCCAGCTGCTCGATCATGGCGCGTGATCGCGCCAGCACCTTTGTCTGTACATCGAATTCTTCCCGTGTCACCAGGTCGAGTTTTGCCAGTGCCGCCTGCACTGTGGCACGCAGATTTTTTTCCATGTCCGCCTGCATCGCCTTTGCGGCAGGTGGCATGGCGCCGGCAAGGCGTCGGGTCAGGTCGTCAAGAAGCTTTGGATCCAGCATGGGCGCACCTTAAACCAAGGGCAGAGGTCTCGTCCAGCCGGCTGTCACAGATGCACTAATAAGGTGCACCAAAGCGGTGCGCACAAAAAGAAGGCCTCGGTTTGGTGCATGCAGGTGTTACACAATAGATACATGCTCTTGTAAGCCACTGATATTACTGCTTATCTAATGGTGGCACAGGAACTGCAATTGTAGGATCACGCTCGAAGCTGTTCATTCGCATGAATGGTGAGTGAAGAAATTATTTTCCAGATAGCAAAGACAAAATTGATGGATATAGGAGTCCTAAACATGAAATTTGCAAAAACTGTAATTGCTGCAGCCCTGGTTGCGTCAGCAGGCGTAGCACAGGCCGAAGTCACTGCCAATGTGAGCGCAGTGTCCAACTATTACTTCCGTGGCATTACCCAGACGGGTGACGGGGCTGCCATTCAGGGTGGATTTGATTACAGCAACGAATCAGGTATGTATGCCGGTGTGTGGGGTTCCAACGTTGATTTCGGCAGCAAGGCTTCCACAGAAATTGATTTGTACGGTGGTTTTGGTGGTGATATCGGTGACAGTGGCGTCAGCTATGACCTGGGTGCCATTTACTACGCCTACCCGGGTGCCGGTGGTGAGGCGCAGGCGGGTGACCTGGATTATGCCGAAGTCTATGTCGGTGCCAGCATGGGCATGTTCAGTGCCAGTTTTTATTACAACGTCTGGGGTGAAGTCGAGAAGAACCCGACTGATACACAGGTCAACGACAGTGGTGATTACTTCTGGGATGTCAGCGCCGAAATGCCGCTTCCGGAAAACTTCAGCGTCGGTGTTTTCATCGCTGGTGCCAACTTTGATTCCAAGGCAGACGACTACACCTACTGGGGTGCTTCACTCAGCAAGGACGTTGGCGAGTTTGGTTCACTGAGCCTGAATTACGAACAGAACGACGGTGGTGACAGCGATAATGTTGCGACTGACGACAGCGCCAAGATGTGGCTTGGATGGTCAAAAGAGTTCTAAGTTTTTTAGTTCATTTATCTAATGTAAGACCCGCCCTTCGGGGCGGGCACTAACCTGGGAGACCTTCTGATGAAGCTGGTATCTGCAATCATCAAGCCCTTCAAACTCGACGATGTGCGTGAAGCATTGTCCGAGATTGGTGTACAGGGCATCACGGTCACTGAAGTAAAAGGATTTGGACGCCAGAAAGGACACACGGAGTTGTACCGCGGCGCGGAATATGTGGTGGATTTCCTGCCCAAGGTCAAACTCGAAGTTGCTATCAACGACGATTTGACGGATCAGGTAATCGAGGCAATTTCCAAAGCGGCCAACACTGGCAAAATCGGTGACGGAAAAATCTTTGTTTATCCGTTAGAGCAGGCAGTCCGCATCCGTACCGGCGAGTCCGGTCCGGAAGCGCTGTAGCCCAACGGGAGGATAAAAAGATGGAAGATCAAATTTTTCAACTGCAATACGCCATCGACACCTTTTACTTCCTGGTAATGGGTGCCCTGGTGATGTGGATGGCCGCGGGCTTTGCCATGCTGGAAGCCGGTCTGGTGCGTGCCAAGAACACCACAGAAATTCTGACCAAGAACGTTATGCTGTTTGCCATTGCCTGTACGGCATACATGGTAGTCGGTTATGACATCATGTACGACGGTGGTATGTTCCTGAAGGGCATAGCAACCGGCGGTGAAGCCAATGGCGATGCCATGGTTGCTGCTGTACTGGTTGCCTCGAAGGAGAACGGTTTTGGCGGTGATTCGGTTTACTCCGCTGCTTCCGACTTCTTCTTCCAGGTCGTGTTTGTTGCCACCGCCATGTCGATCGTGTCCGGTGCCGTGGCCGAACGTATGAAACTGTGGGCATTTGCTGTGTTCGCCATTGTCATGACAGCCTACATCTACCCGATGGAAGGGGCATGGACCTGGGGCGGCAAGTCTGTCTTTGGTATGTTCAGTCTCGGTGATGATTACGGCTTCTCTGACTTTGCCGGTTCCGGCATCGTTCACCTTGCGGGTGCAGCAGCTGCACTGGCCGGTGTTCTGTTACTCGGCGCGCGCAAGGGCAAATACGGACCGAACGGTGAAGTACACCCGATTCCGGGCGCCAACCTGCCGCTTGCAACACTGGGCACGTTCATCCTGTGGATGGGCTGGTTCGGTTTCAACGGTGGTTCCGTGCTCAAGCTGGGTGACGTTGCCAGTGCAAACTCGGTAGCCATGGTGTTCCTGAACACCAATGCGGCGGCGGCAGGCGGCGTAATCGTGGCACTGATCGTGGCGCGTATGCTGTTTGGCAAGGCTGACCTGACCATGGCGCTCAACGGTGCACTGGCCGGTCTGGTTGCCATCACGGCCGAGCCTTCCACACCGACAGCACTGTCGGCAACGCTGATTGGTGGCGTGGGTGGTGCACTGGTCGTGTTGTCGATCATCTTCCTGGACAAGCTGAAGATCGATGATCCGGTTGGTGCGATCTCCGTGCACGGCGTGGTCGGCATGTGGGGCCTGATGGCGGTACCGCTGACCAATGATGGTGCTACCTTCGGGGGTCAGTTCATGGGTCTCATTACCATCTTTGTCTGGGTGTTTGGTGTCAGCTTCGTCACCTGGTTCATCATCAAGATGATTATGGGCATTCGTGTCAGTGAAGAAGAAGAGTTCGAGGGTGTCGATCTTGCCGAGTGCGGCATGGAAGCCTACCCTGAATTTACCGGCAGCCGCGGCTCCGGTATCTAGAGTTCTCGGGGCGGATGTAGCTACCGCCTTACAGGACTGTCGTTACGAAACGGGCGCTTCGGCGCCCGTTTTTTGTGCGCGCCTTTTATGCCTGAAGGATTGACGGGTACAATATGCTACCCACCGGAATCGAGGCATTTCATTGCTCACTGTCGAACATCTTTCCTGCGCCGTATTGCAGGATATCTCGCTGACACTCAGGGATGCGCAGACCGTGTGCCTGTCAGGTGCGAGTGGTTCCGGAAAAACCCGCCTGCTGCGTGCGATTGCGGACCTCGACCTGAATAGCGGCAAGGTCATGCTCGATGGCGTGGTGCGTGAAGCCATCGATCCCTGTCACTGGCGCCGGCAAGTGGCCTACCTGCCGGCGGAAAGTCGCTGGTGGGCACAAACGGTGGGCGAACACTTTCGCAATCCGGCGGATGTACCTTTTGAGAGGCTGGGTTTTGATGGACAGGTGACGGCCTGGAAAGTTGAACGCCTGTCCAGTGGTGAACGCCAGCGGCTCGCGGTATTGCGTGTGCTGGAAAACCGGCCACGGGTATTGCTGCTCGACGAGCCGACCGCCAACCTTGATGCGTTAAGTACACAACGTGTCGAAACCCTGCTTATGGAATACATTACGCAGGAAAAGGCGGCCTGCCTGTGGGTGACACATGCCGCAGACCAGATACAGCGTGTCGCACGGGAACGCCTGTTACTCGAGGACAGCCAGCTCAGGCTGGCGGCGGTCGCATGATTACACTGACGCTTTTCGACCTGTCCCTGGCCGCACTCCTGGTCGTGGCGCTGGCCCTGAGTTCATTGCGTATCTACCCGGAGATTGCCGGGCAGTTATCGATAGCCGCCGTTCGCACGGCAATCCAGCTCACGTTGATCGGGCTGGTGCTGAAAGTCCTGTTTGCCAACAGCCATATTATCTGGGTCGCACTGCTTTCGCTGTTTATGCTGGCGGTGGCCGGTCGTGAGGTCATGGCGCGGCAGCACCGGCGTTTCACCGGCTGGTGGGGATATGGCATCGGTGCCTTGTCGATGTTTATCTCGTCATTCTCGGTTGCCCTGTTTGCACTGATCATCGTAATCGGTAACCAGCCCTGGTACGAACCACAGTATGCTATTCCCTTGCTGGGTATGTTGCTCGGCAACACCATGAACGGCATTGCCCTGGCACTGGACCGCCTGACCAGCTCGGCCACTGAACAGCGTGATGTCATCGAGGCACGTCTGATGCTGGGTTACAGTCAGCAGGAAGCCATTGCGGACATTCGCAAGCAGGTATTTCGTACCGGGCTGATACCCATTATCAATGCCATGGCTGCGGCCGGTATCGTCAGCCTGCCGGGCATGATGACCGGCCAGATACTCGCCGGTGCACCACCGGTGGAAGCCGTAAAATACCAGATCATGATTATGTTCCTGATCTCGGGTGGAGCGGGCTTCGGTACCCTGGCCGCACTGCACTTTGGTGTGTTGCGTCTGTTTGATGACCGCTTGCGTCTGCGCCTCGACCGCCTGAGCAAGTCCGACTGAGTGTGTTACTGCGAATCCCAGTAACGCTGCATTTCGTAATACAGGAAAGATGCCGTCCAGGTAATCAGTACCAGACCGGTCAGGGATTCAATACCTGTCAGATAACGCAGTTGTCCATGCGGCACAATATCGCCAAATCCCAGGGTGGTAAATGTGGTAAAGGAGAAGTAGGCGCAGTCCATCAGGGTACCGGAGAAGTTACCTTCGAGTCGCCCCCAGCCATCGCCAAGGATCATAAAGTAATACGCAAAGGCGAAAATCCAGATTTCGAATGCATGGGCGACCAGGCCGCCAAGTACACCGAGCACAATACGAAGTCGGTGTTTGATTTTCAGTTTGGGGATGAGCAGCGAGAGATGGTAAAGAATCTCATAGTGGATAATCACGGCCAGCGCAACAATCAGGCTGTTGAGGGCAAATATCGTAAGCATACCAGTTCCAGAGCTACTCACCGGAAGAGCATCCTATTCCACTTCAACCCGTAAGTGCCCTTCGCGGGCCTCGCCAAGATCCACCGGCAGTCGATCCGGTGTCCAGCCATGTACCTTGTCATGTGCCTCGATATAGACTGTGGTGGTCCCTTGCGGGATCTTCACTTTGGCCAGGCTGCGGGTAAAGGGCTGCTCCATGATGTGAGGATGGTATAGCACACGATCACCCAGCACCTTACCCTTGCCATCTACAATCCGCCAGTTATCTGCGTAGTGGTCCCAGCCTGTATCATGATGTTTCAGGGTGACGTCGACTGTCCAGAGATTATCACCGTTGCGGGTAAAGTCAGCGGCAAGGATTTTTACGTTGTCGGCATGTGCAGTACCGAGTACTGCCAGAGACAGCAAGCTGGTCACCAGGGCTTTTGAGGTGCGGAATCCCTTCATTGGTCTGAACCGGAAAGGCTTGGCCATCTGGAAAACGCGAGAAAGTATATATATACCACGTTAACCAACGGTATAATAACCAATAGCGAGAGCCAGCCAGGATACCCGGCCTTGCCGGTTATTTTCCAGAACGGAACAACGACGACCAGCACCCAGATCAGCATGAAAAGTAGTTGCCAGACACTTCCACTCATACCATTGTCCATAATTTTCTCCTCGTTTGTTTCCTAATGACTGAAATCAAGACTATCAAACAGGGATTGCGCCCGGGAAGCCAGTAATAAATCCCGGTTTCCCGCATAGTACCTGCTGGAGGATGGCGTAGGTTTCATCAGCGCGGCCCCCTTCCGGACCAACCGGATTTGGGTGGTACTTTCCTTTGCCAGGTACCACCCCTGTTCATTTGGCGTGGAAATTGAAAAGCTGTCGAGTACGAGCGTCCTGGATTTGTCGGGTAATGCCCTGAGCTCGGCTGGCCGGGTTGCACAGGATATTGTGCAGATTCCAGATAGTACCAATAGTATTGCGCGATACCGCATTACGATTCTTCCCCTGTTAAACAGAGCGCCATACCCGCTTGCCCCGTATCTGCCAGATTACCCGTTATCTACAGCTGGTCATTGACTGTCTGAATACTCACCAACCCCTCTTATTTTTGCTGCCACCCAGGGTGATAATGCAGTCACAACAAGAACCAGAATTATCCCGAATGGCTTTTCAGAAAAAATGCCGGCATTGCCAGGGCGCCCTGGTGGATGTTGCGCGTATAGTACTGTGTTGTGAAGCCTGGATTTTCAGCATCACCATCCCGAAAGGTCGTCACATCCTGCTTGCCTGCCAGGGTGGCAGACCACCAGCCAGAGGGATAACAGGGCTGTGGAAATGGCAGGGTATGGGTGTGTGAAAATCCTGCAGCCTGCATGGCGCTGTGCATGGGCCGGATGATGCTATCGTAGTGCAGCAGGGGGGACTCGCTTTGCTGCACGATCAATCCTGTATCCCCCAGTACGCGGTAGCAACTGCGGTAGAAGTCTTCGGTAAACAGCCCCTCGGCCGGGCCGATGGGGTCGGTGCTGTCGACAATTATAATATCGACGCTGCCGGGTTCGGCATCTTTCATCCATTGTATGCCGTCGCCAAACAGGAATTCGGTACGCGGATCCCGGTTGGACTCACAGAGTTCAGGGAAATAGTGTTCAGACAGCCGGGTCACACGTTCATCGATCTCCACCTGGAGTGCGTGTTTAACCCCTTTGTGTTTCAGCACTTCCCGCAGTGTCCCGCAGTCGCCACCACCAATGATGACAACGCGTTCCGGGTCCGGGTGAGTGAACAGGGCCGGGTGAGACATCATTTCGTGGTAAAGAAAGTTGTCGCGGCTGGTGAGCATGATGAAACCGTCGATGACCATCAGGTTGCCAAAATCCGTTGTTTCATAGATTTCGATATGCTGGTAGTCAGTTTTTTCTTCGTGCAGCCTGCGACGGATACGGAAGGAAATGGCGGAACCGTGTTCCTCGCAGATTTCAGTAAACCAGTGTGTCTTGTCGGGCAGATTCATGGGCGGAAAAGATACCAGATTCTGATACCCTGTGCGCCATGAGCAAGGAAACAGTGATTGAAGCGGCGCGCCGGTGCTACAACCTGCCGGGCTGGAGCAATGGCTATTTCGATGTCGATACACAGGGGCATCTGGTGGCACGTATCCCGTCTCAGTGCAGCGAGGCCGAGGTAGACCTGTATGCCCTGTCGCAGGAAATCCGTGCGGCAGGTCTGCGCCTGCCCGTACTGGTGCGTTGCACAGACCTGTTACACCACCAGGTAGCCAGACTGTGCGGGGCCTTTAAACGTGCCATGCACGATCACGACTATACTGCGGGTTACACGGCGGTATACCCGATCAAGGTTAACCAGCAGTTCAGCGTCGTGCACCGGATTATCAATACCGAAGCCGGGCAGGTTGGCCTGGAGGCTGGCAGCAAACCCGAGCTGATGGCCGTGCTGGGCCTGTCGAAGTCCGGCAGTGTGGTGGTCTGTAACGGGTACAAGGACCGTGAATATATCCGCCTGGCCCTGATGGGGCGCCGTCTCGGCCTGCGCATTTACCTGGTGGTGGAAAAGCCCTCTGAACTTGAGCTGATCATTGAGCAGGCAGCGGCACTGAACGTACAACCCCTGCTTGGCGTTCGTGTGCGCATGGCATCGATAGGTGCCGGTAACTGGCAGAATACCGGCGGTGCAAAATCCAAGTTTGGTCTGCGTACGGTACAGGTGCTGGAGATGGTCGAGCGCCTGCGTGGGGCAGGCTTGCTGGATCAACTGCAGATGATGCATTTCCACCTTGGCTCACAGCTGGCAAATATTGCGGATATTCGTACCGGTGTCAGGGAAGCTGCACGTGTTTTTGCAGACCTGTGCGCACTTGGTGCACCGATCGACAGTATGGATGTTGGCGGTGGCCTGGGTGTGGATTACGAAGGTACGGCGTCGCGCAGTTTCTGTTCTATGAATTACACACTGGACCAGTATGCCGAGGCCATCGTGCGGGGTATTGCCGTGGTGTGTGAAGAGAATGACTTGCCGCAGCCGACGCTGATGACAGAGTCCGGGCGTGCGATGACCGCGCACCATGCATTTATGATTACCAATGTCATTGATACGGAACAGGCGCCGGGTGCTGAACCGCCCGCACCCTTGCCAGGCGTCGTGCCGGATGTGCTGAAAGAAATGGCAGACCTTTACGAAGGGCTGGAGCACAATGCCGTGCTGGAAACCTGGCACGAAGCCGAACGTGCAATGGATGATATTCTGGGCGCCTATAACAGGGGCCTCCTGAGTCTGAAACAACGTGCTCACGGCGAGCAGTTGTATTACACAATTCTCCAGCACCTGCGCCACAGGCTGCAGCCGGATCGTCGTGAACACCGCGAAATCCTCGATTCGCTCAACGAAATACTGGCAGACAAGTATTTCTGCAACCTGTCTGTATTCCAGTCACTGCCCGACGTGTGGGCACTGGACCAGATTTTCCCCATCGTACCGCTACACCGGCTCGACGAAACGCCAACCCGCCGTACCACGCTGGAAGACCTGACCTGTGATTCCGATGGCCGTATTGATTACTACGTCGATGGTGAAGGTATCGAACACAGTTTGCCGGTTCACGCCATCAAGCCAGGTGAAGAATACCTGTTGGGTATTTTCATGGTCGGCGCCTACCAGGAAATCCTTGGTGATATGCATAACCTGTTCGGTGACACTGATGCGGTGGATATCGAAATACAGGAAGACGGCTCACATCGTCTGAGTCATGCAGAGAAAGGCGACCGGGTGGATGAGTTGTTGCGCTATGTGCACTTTGATCCGCAACAGCTGCGCGAGGCATACCGGAAGCTTGTTGAGTCTGCGGGCTTGTCTGATGCGGAGACGACGCAATATCTTGGTGAAATGGAGGCCGGGCTGGCGGGATATACCTACCTTGATGTATGACCCGCAGTGACGGACTACAGGGTTATTTTGTTAACCGGATCAGGATCGCATCAATACCGTTCTTTTTCAGCAATGCCCGTGCTTCATTCAGGTCAGCCAGGTTTTTGTAGGGCCCGACCCGTACACGGTGCCAGGTGCGGTTGCCATCGACACTGACGGTTTGTATACGTGTCTCCAGCCCCAGCAGTGCCAGTCTGGCGCGCAGGCGGTCAGCGCGCTCGTGGCTGGGGAAAGAACCGGCCTGTAACAGGTAGGTGCCGGGTTGTTCCACCCGCTTGACGCCTTCGTGGGTCGGGGTGCCGCGAATTTCCTGTTCCGGCACCACGACTTCCATTTCCGGTAACAGGTTGTAGAAATCAAAGCGCGGTTTGGGCGGGGGTGGAATCGGTTTTTTCGTAGTCTTGCGTACATCGCGTGTATCGCGCTGTGCCGGTTTTTCCAGCGGGGTGCTGATCTCGCGCGTGACCCTTCCGCTATCTGCAGGCTGCATAACAAGGTAAACGACATAGGCGATTGCCAACCCGCCGGACAGGCCGACCAGTGCCCATAACCAGGCGGGCGCGCCCTTGCTGCGACGTCGTCGGCGGACGGGTGTTCTCCTGCGGGTGCGGGCCATCGCGGACAGTCCCTCTACATGCTGTCGGGTGCGGACACACCCAGCAGGCCCAGGCCATTGGCGATGACCTGCCGGGTGGCCTGGATCAGGTTCAGGCGTGCATCACGCAGGTCACTGTCGTCGACCAGGAACTGGTGTGCGTTGTAATAGGTGTGGAACTCGTTGGCGAGTTCGCGCAGGTAGTGGGCGAGCATGTGCGGCTCGTGGTTCAGGGCTGCAGACTCAACAACTTCAGGATAGCGTGACAGTGCCACGATCAACTGGTCTTCGTGTGACTCGGTCAGGCGGTCGAGGTGCTCTGCGCCATTGTCAGCATTCCATTCAAAGCCTTTTTCCGGTAGCTGGCGGAACACGCTGGCAACACGTGCGTGCGCGTACTGGATATAGTAAATCGGGTTCTCGTTGGACTGTGATTTGGCCAGGTCGAGATCAAAGTCCATGTGCTGTTCGCATTTGCGCATGACGTAAAAGAAACGCGCCGCGTCGTTGCCGACCTCGTTGCGCAGTTCACGCAGGGTCACGAACTCCCCGGAGCGTGTGGACATCTGCATCTTCTCACCACCACGGTACAGGATGGCGAACTGTACCAGCAGGACATCGAGCTTGCTGGCATCGTCCCCGAGGGCGGTCAGTGCCGCCTTGACGCGCGGGACGTAGCCGTGATGATCCGCGCCCCAGACATCGATGACGCGGTCATACCCGCGTTCCAGCTTGTTCATGTGGTAGGCGATGTCAGAGGCAAAGTAGGTGGTCTGGCCATTGTCGCGCACCACCACCCGGTCTTTCTCGTCACCGAAGTCCGTGGAGCGGAACCACAGTGCGCCCCCTTTTTCATACACGTGGCCGGAAGCTTTCAGACGTTCCAGCGCGCGATCCACGGCACCGCTTTCAGTCAGGGAACGTTCTGAAAACCACTCGTCGTAGCAAACACCGAATTCTTCCAGATCGTGGCGGATATTTTCCAGGATGGAGTCGAGGCCAAGATCGAAGGTCTCGCGATAGTGTTCCTCACCCAGCAGTGACCTGATACGCGCAATCAGATCGTCGATATGTGCTTCCTTGTCGCCGCCGGCCGGCTCGTCGGGTGTAATGTCACGGAACACGTCCTCTGCGCTGTGGCGCAGGGCATCACCGTGCTTGCGGTGAAGGCTGGCGCCGATGTCCCAGACATAGTCACCCTTGTAACCGTTGCTGGGGAAGGTGAAGCTTTCACCGCACAGGTCGAGGTAGCGCAGGTAGACACTGGCCGCGAGAATATCCATTTGCCGGCCGGCGTCGTTGACATAGTACTCACGGTGTACCTTGTGGCCGACAGCTTCCAGCAGGTCGGCGACGGTAGCACCATAGGCCGCACCACGCCCGTGCCCCACGTGCAGGGGCCCGGTCGGGTTGGCCGAGACAAACTCGACCTGTACCGATTTGCCTGCCCCGACAGTGCTGCGCCCGAATTTTTCGCCTTCCGCAAGAACCTGTTGCAGCATGGCGTGGTAGGCGGCCGGTGCCAGGTAGAAATTGATGAATCCCGGTCCGGCAATTTCCACCCGTGTTACCACATCGGATTCCGGCAGGGCGGCCACCAGCTTTTCCGCCAGGTCGCGCGGTTTGCTGCGGGCAGCCTTGCACAGCACCATGGCCAGGTTGCTGGCGAAGTCCCCGTGCTTGCGGTCGCGGGTGCGTTCGAGCTGGATATCGACAGGCTGGTCGGCGGGCAGGACGCCATCGGCCTGGAGCGTCGCGACGGCGGCGGACAATAACGGGGCAAGCTGTTGTTTCATGGGTTCCGGACAGTCAGGAAAGGCGCCCATTATCCCCGAAGGCGGGGGGAGTTCAACTGCCAGAGGGGGAAATCGCTCATCCTGGCAGATGAGGTACGGATATTTCAGGGTTCATTCACTTGTGCTAGCCTGACCCTGTGGTTTTTGGGGAATTGCAGAAAACTGCACAGGAGTTAATCGACAACAAACAGGAGGGATTTTTATGCGTATCAACAAAACAGCCGGGCTGCTTCCATTACTTTGTTTGCTGGGCAATACCGCGATGGCTGAAGGCGTATATCTTGGCGCAAAACTTGGTCTGATGGATGCCGATGTCAGTGGCCTCGACCCTGCAACCAATATCGGTGTGGTCGTGGGTTATGCATTTGCCCCGGTCAGCGACAGTATTAGCTGGGCGGTTGAGGGTGAATTCACCACATCGGTCTCTGACGGTGATATCGACGCTTTTGGCAGCAATGGC
>JALVCM010000098.1 GCA_027010005.1 Thiohalobacter sp. | reverse complement strand
TACAGCTATGCCGATGTGGGGTATCAGCGAATTGATGGCGATGGCATCGACTTTGATAACGGTATGGTTGACGCCTCGTTTGGTATTTTCGACATGTTTGCCCTGCGCGCGGGTTTCCGGCGTGGCAATACGAGCGATATCCCTGGCGACAACCTGGATCTGACCGAGTTTCGTGTCGGTGGCCGGGGGCATTATAGTCTGATGAAGAAGCTGGATATTTTCGGTGACGTACAGGGGTTTAATGCCAAGTTCAACAGCAATCAGAGCACTTTCAATGATGCAGGAGCAATTTACGAAGCCGGTGTACGCTTCCAGGTGGTAAAGAAGCTGGAAGTTAATACCAGCTACAGATACGTATCGGGCGACGTCGATGATGATTTCGGAACGGTCGGTGCAGTATTCAAGTTCACCAGGGCTTTTTCGGCGACAGCAAATGCTGTCTTCGGCAGCGAAGTCGACGAGTATTTTGCAGGTGTACGCCTGAACTTCTGATTTCTGTTAGCGAAGACGCAAACCTGCCGTCAGACATGTCGGCAGGTTTTTTTATGTCCGGGGCTTCTCCGTCTGCTCATCCCGGGAAACGTTAAGCAGTACCCTGTCCAGCCCCCGTGTACTCAGCAAGCGTTTGAGCGTGCCAAACAGGTAGGTAGGGAAAGTGACATAGTAGCGGCCCCTGGGCCGGCGTGATGAAAGCGCCCTGAGCAGCTTGTCTGCCACGGCCCCGGGCGGGAGTGTAAAAGGAACGGCGGGGCCTTTCTGTTTCAGACGTCGTTCCATGGCGAGATAGGCTTCACGGTGTGCGCTGTGTTCGATATCGATATTGCGTTGGTAGGCAGCAAAGGCATTTTCACGAAAGCGGCTGGTAATGGGGCCGGGTTCGATCAGTACCGGGAAGATATTGGTCCCGGCCAGTTCCAGCCGCAGGGTGTCGTAGAACCCTTCCAGGGCATATTTACTGGCGTTGTAGGCTCCCCGGTAGGCGAGGGACACGAAACCCAGCACCGAACTGTTCTGGACGATGCGGCCTTCCCCGGCCTCGCGCATCCAGGGCAGGACATGGTTGGTCAGTTCCAGGGTGCCGAACACATTGGTTTCGAACTGGGCGCGCAGCGCATCTCGTGACAGGTCCTCGACAGCACCGGGTTGCCCGAACCCGGCATTGTTGAACAGTCCGTACAAACGTTTTCCGGTTTTCACTGCAACGTCCTCGACGGCTGCTTCGATCGAGGTCGTATCGTCCAGGTCCAGTTGAATACAATCCAGCCCTTCTTTCTTTAACCGACTGACATCGCTCAGATTTCTTGCGCTGGCGATAACGTGATACCCCTGTTTGTGAAGCCTGTGGGCAGCACAGTAACCGATACCGCTGGAGCACCCGGTAATGAATACTACCCGTTTCCGTATGGATATTGCAGTCATGTCTAAGCCTTTCAGTTTTCAAACTATTCCTGATTGTGCAGGGTATGCGGTCTGGTCGTCCGTCCATTCAAGAAACGCTCTGTAACGGCGATATAGCCTATATGAATTTCTAGCCTATCGTTAATGGAGTAACAATTCATGGATCTTGCCACCCTGATCGGCCTGGTTGGCGCTTTTGGTATTATCGCTATGGCCATGGTACTCGGCGGGAGCGTCCTTCTCTTTGTCAATGTTCCTTCGCTGTTGATTGTGGTGGTTGGCACCATGTTTGCCACACTCATCAAGTTTCCTATCGGACATTTCTTCGGGGCATTCAAAATCGCCATGAAAGCGTTCATTGGCAAGACCGATGACCCGACCCAGCTGATAGAAGAAGGCGTGGTGCTGGCCAATATTGCGCGCAAGGAAGGTGTACTGGGACTGGAAGGTCAGGATATCCAGAATGAGTTCCTGAAACGCGGTATCCAGATGTGTGTCGATGGCCACGAACCCGAGTTTGTGCGCTCCATGCTCAGTAAGGATATCAACCTGACCATCGAGCGCCACGAAAGGGGCCAGGCGATTTTCAAGGCCATGGGTGACGTGGCGCCGGCGATGGGCATGATCGGAACACTGATCGGTCTGGTGCAGATGTTATCGGCCATGGACGACCCCAAGTCAATTGGCCCGGCCATGGCGGTCGCCTTGCTGACAACCCTGTATGGCGCCATTATCGCAACGGTTTTTGCCCTGCCGATCGCTGACAAGCTGGCCCTGCGCAGCCAGGACGAGCGCCTGAACAAGGCGCTGATCCTGGAAACCATCAGCTCAATCCAGGAAGGCCTCAACCCGCGTGTCATGGAAGAATTGCTCAAGACCTACCTTCCGGAGACCAAACGTGAAAGTGTCGGCGAAGCCAATGCCGATGCAGCCTGACGGAGTTCAGGTGCTGCTACCGACAGGGACAATGGAGTATGTCTGACGAAGCCCCCGCAAAACCGGCCGAAGAAGGTCTGCCCGCCTGGGTTATGACCTTTGCCGACCTTATGTCGTTGCTGATGTGTTTCTTTGTGTTGTTGTTGTCATTTTCCGAAATGGATGTTTCCAAGTACAAGGAAATGGCCGGGTCGTTGAAAAATGCCTTCGGTGTACAGCGAGAAATCAAGGTCAAGGAGCCCCCCAAGGGCATTAACGTTATTGCGCGTGAATTCAGTCCCGGTCGACCGGAACCCACGATTATGAATGTCATCCGCCAGATGACGACCAGTGATCTGCGCGTGAATCTTGACCTGGGCAAGGAGCGCCGCCGCCCGGTGCCGACACCGAAAAGTAAAAATATCCCTGACAAGACCCGGAACTTCAAGCCGCACGAAAAAGCTGTGAACAAGGCCGACAAACAGGTCGGGCAAAAGGCCGGGCAACGGGCCGACCTTGATGCGGGCGAAAAGAATGGTAGCCAGGCGCAGTTACTGGCCGGCAAACAGCTCTCCCAGGCCGAAGGCCTGACAGAGACGCAGAAGAAAGAGCTGGCGAAGGCCAAGGCGCTGGCGGAAATCCGTCTCCGGGAGAAGCTGAAAGTTGATGCACAGGCGGCTGTTGCACAGAAGAAGCCCATCACCACTGTCGACAATGCGTCGCTGGAAGAGCTGGTCCGGGCGAAAGCGGAAGCGGAGCGACGCAAGAAACTTGAACACAGTGCAAAACTGATCAGTAATGCCCTTGGCCGAGAGATCAGGCAGGGCAGTGTGGATGTTGAAACCGAAGGCAAGAAGATTATCATCCGGGTACGCGAAAAGGCCTCATTCGGTTCCGGGCGTGCTGACCTGAAAGGTTCCTTCCGTCCGATCCTGGGCAAGGTGGCGAAAATTCTCAAGGACTCGGAAGGCAAGATTATTATTGCCGGTCATACAGACAATATTCCGATCTACACAGAACGTTTCCGCTCAAACTGGGAACTGTCATCTGCGCGCGCCGTGTCAGTGGCACACGAAATGATGCTGGCAACCGATATTCCCTCCAGCCGCTTCCTGATTGAGGGTTATGCCGACACCAAGCCGATGGTACCAAACGATACCCCGGCTAACCGGGCAAAGAACCGTCGGGTGGAGATCATTCTTCAGCAGGGCGAGGATAAAGAAGGCAAGGGTCTGGCGGTCGGGGACAGGAAGTCCCGTACCGCAAAACCCGCTGCAGGGAAAACAGTTACCTTGCCATCCACCCCGGTTACACCGCAAACTGGTGCTCAGCCAGCGGCGGCTGTGAAGCGTGTGACGCAACCTGTAGCCAGGCCAAAGGCTGTTAAAGGTATTCGTGCGGGCAGTTCGAAAAAACCGGCGCCGGCAAAGGATGAGAACAAAAAATCCGGGCCAAAATCAGGGCTGGGAATCAAACTGGGTGGCAGCAGGTAGTTCAGGACAGATTATGAGTGATGATCGCAGGGAATTTTTCCGGATAGACGACGAAGTGGCGCTCGATTATCGACTGATTGACCGTGATGAAGCCGACAGGCTGCTGGAAAAGATCCAGTCACGACTGGTTGACCGGTTTACCGCGGCATCCAGTTTTGCCGCCACCAGCCGGCAGATGATGAACCTGATCCACAAGGTGCAGACCCAGTCACCGGAGCTGGCACGTTGCCTGCAGGCCATCGATCAGAAGCTTAATATGGTTGCCCAGCTGTTTGTTTCCGAGGAGATCAAGGAAAAGCAGCAGGATACACGGGAAGTCAACCTGAGCGCGGGCGGGGTAGCGTTCCGCGCACAACACGAACTCCCGGTGGGAAGTCTGCTGGAATTACGCATGGTACTGTTCCCGTCCCTGGTGGGTATCCTGACGATCAGCCGGGTAATCCATTGCGAACGGGTGAATGATAGTAATCCCCAGTATCCCTGGCAGGTGGCCGTTGAATACGAGCACCTCAAGGAAACCGACCGGGAGCTGCTGGTGCGCCATATCATGGCGCGGGAAACCGAGCAGCTTCGCAAACAGCGCACCGAGAACGACGACTGACGCGCCTGTCCCGGTAGTCAACCGGCGATCTCTTTTTCTTCTTCCTGTTGTTGCAGTTCCCACAGATGTGCGTACACCCCGGACTGGCCAAGTAGTTGCGTGTGGGTTCCATGTTCGACAATGCTTCCGTCCTGCATAACCAGTATCCGGTCAGCGTCGATAA
>JALVCM010000097.1 GCA_027010005.1 Thiohalobacter sp. | reverse complement strand
AGGTGGCTGCCATTTCCCGTGTTCTGGCAGGACAATGCCCCACGATTTCCCCGGACCAGGCCATGCTTGCCGGTCTGCTGCACGATATCGGCACCCTGCCCATCCTGTACCGGGCCGAGGAACGTGAGGAATTACTCGATACACCGGGACTGCTCGACCACCTTGTCTCTACGCTGCACACCCAGGTCGGGGGCGCCATTCTGAGGCACTGGAAATTCCCTGAAGCCCTGGTGGAAGTCGCTGAGCAGCATGAAGACCTGACTCGCGTTCATGATGGCGCAGCGGACCTGGTCGATGTCGTTCAGGTTGCCAACCTGCAAAGCCATATGGGCACGGAGCACGTGCTGGCCAACACAGACTGGACCCAGGTCGCGGCTTTTCACCAGCTTGGACTGGATTTCGATGTGGACGAAATCGAACTGACGGATCGCGTTGAGGAAATTGACGAAGTGCAGAGTTTATTTGTTTAATATCTTATAATTATATAAATATTATAATGTTTTAAATAAACTTTTTACCCGACTGCTGCCCCAAAGCCCCCGACACACCCAGATTTAAAATTTTTTCTGTTAATCAACTATTAAGCCTCATCCAGATCGGCCGATCCTGAGCATAATCCCATGGCCATTCCGGTCTCGTAGTGCGGAGGGATTATGTGTCCTCAGGCGGACAGCAACACCCGGAACCGAATCCGGGAACTCGAACAACTGCTTCACCAGAAAGAGGCCGAGCTTGCGTTACTGGCCGAGATTGCTGAAATCGTCGCCAGCGAAGAGGGACTCGACGCTGCATTCGCGATTATTGCCGAACGGGCACGCGCGCTGCTCGATGCCAAAACGGTCACTATCCCTCTCCTTTCAGCAGACCAGACCAGCTACACCTACCGGGCCGCGGCCGGCCTGAATGCCGAGGAACTTACCGGGGCTGAACTTCCCATCGAAGTGGGTTTATGTGGCTGGGTACTGCGCCACCACAAACCCTGGTGGCGGGGAACACTGGAAGACCTGGATGAAAACGAACGTAACTACTGGGAAAAAAAGGCCGGCAATATTATCCTGGTACCGCTGGTCGGTAAACGACGCTTTCTCGGTGGTATCGCCGCGATCGACAAGCTGGACGACAGCAACTTTACCGAACGCGATCTCGATCTGCTCGCCATGTTCTCCCGACAGGTCGGCTTTGCGGTCGAAAATGCCATGTACCTCGAGGAACTACAGGCCGCCACCGAGCGCACGGAAGCCTACCGCAGGCAACTTGAGCAGAGTAACCGGCAACTGCTGAGAACCAACGAAGAACTGGAACACCTGGCACTGCATGACCCGTTAACCGGGCTCCCCAACCGTTCACTGGTCATTGACCGCGTGCAGCAGGCCATCCTGAACGCCCGGCGCAACCAGGAACCCATGGCGTTGCTGATGCTCGACCTGGACCACTTCAAGGAAGTCAACGATACGCTTGGACACCTGGTTGGTGACAAGCTGCTCATACGTGTTGGCGAGCGTTTCCAGAGCAGCCTGCGCGAACCGGATACACTGGGACGGCTTGGCGGTGATGAGTTTGCCATCGTCCTCCCGCAGGCCAGCCAGGAAGATGCGCAGATCGTGGCCGAAAAGTTACAGGATGCCCTGCGACGCCCTGTTGATATCGATCAGAACAGTTTCTCGGTTGCCGCCAGTATCGGTATTGCCATCTACCCGGAACATGGCCCGGACCCTTCCAGCCTGTTGCGCAGTGCTGATATTGCCATGTATGTCGCCAAGCGAGCACGCAATGAATTCGCGATTTATCAACCGGAATATGACACCTATAACCCGGACCACCTTTCCCTGCTGCGCGACCTGAGGGAAGCTATCCGCCGCAATGACATTACCGCGGCCTTTCAGCCAAAACTGGATCTACGAACCGGCAACATCGTTGGCATGGAGGCACTGGCTCGCTGGCAGCACCCGGAAAAAGGGGATATTCCACCCTACGAGTTTATCCCCATTCTCGAACAGACCGGCCTGATCAAACCGTTTACCCTGCAGATACTGGAAAAGGCTGCGGATTACTGCGCACAGTGCCGGGCAAAAAAGATGGAATTCAGTGTTGCAGTCAACCTCTCCATGCACAACCTTCGTGATGACAGGCTTCCCGATCAGATCAGTGAAATTATCAGCCGCCACGATATAGCCCCCAGGCAGTTGATCCTGGAGATCACGGAAAGTGCCATCATGCACGACCCGGAACACAGTATCGGCATACTTGAACGCCTGAATGAAATGGGACTGAGGCTGTCAGTGGATGATTTCGGCACGGGCTATTCGTCGCTCAGTTACCTGAAACGCCTGCCGGTCAGCCAGCTGAAGATCGACCGCTCGTTCGTAAAAACCATGGCAAGGGACAAGGATGACGCCATGATTGTGCGTTCAACCATTGAGCTGGCACACAACCTTGGTCTTGACACCGTCGCTGAAGGCGTTGAAGACGAGGAGACACTGGAGCAGTTACGTGCCATGCACTGCGATATGGCACAGGGCTACCTGATCAGCCGACCGCTTTCAGCCGATAATTTCTTCCACTTTATGCTGTCCAGCCCCTGGGCGGCCCGTTCCGAACTGCCGGAACCGGACTCCGCCTGAGATATCCTTACGGGCGCATATGCGGGAACAGCAACACATCACGTATCGAGGGTGAATCCGTAAACAGCATCACCAGCCGGTCAATACCAATACCCTCTCCGGCGGTCGGCGGCATACCGTGTTCCAGCGCACAAACATAATCTTCATCGTAGTGCATGGCCTCGTCGTCACCCGCTTCCTTTTCCTCGACCTGCTTCCGGAAGCGCTCGGCCTGGTCTTCCGGATCATTCAACTCCGAAAAACCATTGGCAATTTCGCGACCACCGACAAAGAATTCAAAGCGATCGGTGACAAAGGGATCATCATCGTTACGCCGCGCCAGTGGTGAGACTTCTGTCGGGTAGGCGGTGATAAAGGTCGGGTCCTTCAAGCGGTGCTCCACCGTTTTTTCAAAGATCTCGATCTGCACCTTGCCAAGGCCGTAGCTGTCCTTGACGGGAATTTCCAGTGACTCGGCCACCTTACGCGCAGCCTCCAGGTCATCGAGCTGACCCGGCTCGATGTCAGGATTGAAATGCAGTATGGATTCCCTGACCGTCATGCGTGTAAACGGCTTGCCAAAATCATACTGTTCACCCTGGTATTCCAGCACCGTACTGTTGAGTACATGTTCCGCCATCGTGCGCAGCATTTCCTCGGTGATGTTCATCAGGTCATGGTAGTCCGCATAGGCCTCGTAGAATTCAAGCATGGTGAATTCCGGGTTATGCCGTGTTGAAAGCCCCTCGTTACGGAAATTACGGTTGATCTCGTAAACCTTTTCGAAACCACCGACCACCAGGCGCTTGAGGTATAACTCCGGCGCAATGCGCAGGTACAGCTGCATGTCCAGCGCGTTATGGTGCGTCATGAAAGGCCGTGCTGTCGCGCCACCCGGAATGACCTGCATCATGGGCGTTTCCACTTCCAGGAAACCACGCTGATTCAGGAACTCGCGGATAAACTGCACGATGCGCGAACGGATGATAAAGGTATCGCGCGATGCCTGGTTCATGATCAGGTCGAGATAGCGCTGGCGGTAGCGGATTTCCTGGTCCGTCAGGCCATGAAATTTTTCCGGCAACGGACGCAGGGACTTGGTCAGGATGCGTAACGCATCCACCTTGACGGACAACTCGCCGGTACGCGTTTTGAACAGCACGCCTTCGGCAGAAATGATATCGCCGATGTCCCAGCCCTTGAACGCCTGGTAACAGCCCTCTGGCAGGCTGTCGCGCTGCACGAACAGTTGCAGGCGGCCGGACATATCCTGGATATGCGCGAAGCTGGCCTTGCCCATGACCCGCTTGCCCATCATGCGGCCGGCCACCTTGACCCGCACCGGGTTGGCCTCGAGTTCGGCTTCGTCTGCTTCGCCGTATTGCGCATGCAGTTCGGCTGCCAGTGCATCGCGACGGAAATCATTGGGGAACGCATTACCCTGCTCGCGCAACTGGTTCAGTTTCTGGCGCCGCTGGGCAATGAGCTTGTGTTCGTCCTGGTCTGTCATGGTGGTCTACTTTAACAAGTGAGGGAACCTCTGATTAATTGAGAATTCATGTCATTGCGAGCGAAGCGTGGCAATCTCATACAATGGAATCTGCCTGTTAGAGATTGCCGCGTCACTTCGTTCCTCGCAATGACAAATTAATCAGAGGTTCCTGAGTTTAGAGGCCGCTTTTCAGGCTGGCCTCGATAAAGGGATCCAGGTCGCCGTCCAGCACAGCCTGGGTGTTACCGGTTTCCACGTTGGTGCGCAGGTCCTTGATGCGCGACTGGTCGAGCACGTAGGAACGGATCTGGCTGCCCCAGCCGATGTCGGACTTGCTGTCCTCGACCTGCTGCTGGCTGGCATTGCGCTTCTGTATTTCCAGCTCATATAACTTGGCCTTGAGCTGTTTCATGGCCGTGGCGCGGTTCTTGTGCTGCGAACGATCGTTCTGGCACTGCACCACGATACCGGACGGTTCGTGGGTAATACGC
>JALVCM010000096.1 GCA_027010005.1 Thiohalobacter sp. | reverse complement strand
AATGCTCGGCGGCCGAGATGACGTCGGCGGAACGGATGTTATACAGCAAGAGTGTAAATTCGTCGCCACCGAAGCGTGCCAGCAGGTCACCATCGCGGACATGTTTGAGCAGCATCTGGGTGATTTCGACCAGCAGCCGGTCACCGGCGGCATGTCCCAGTGTGTCATTAATATACTTGAACTGGTCGAGGTCGATGTAGAACAGTGCGCAACTGGTGTCCGGGCTGCGCGACACACGTGCCACGGTACGCTCCAGTTCCTGCTGGAAGTAGTGCCGGTTGAACAGGCGTGTCAGGGAATCATGTTCGGCCTGGTAAGTCAGCTGTTCGTGGAAAGCTTTCTGGTCGGTGATGTCGCGTGCCGTCCCGCTGATCTGCAGGATATTGCCCTCTCCGTCACGGTGTGCCTTGGCGTTGAAGCTCAGGTGGCGGCGGTTGCCGTTGTTGTCCAGGTGCACCGTTTCGTACTGGTACAGGTCATCGCCGTTCAGCAAGTCACCGAATGCCTTTTGATCGGCGTCATCATTGTCCGGTGCACAGAACTCCGAGATGTTACGGCCGATCATGTTTTCCGGTTCCAGGCCGTAGATGATCCGGGACGAGGTGTTCAGGTAACTCCAGCGGCCTTCGGTATCGACACTCCATACCAGGTCGTGCGCGGTTTCCACCAGTGCGCGGTAGCGTGCTTCTGCGGCAAGCAGTTCCTGTTCGGCCGCCTTGCGTTGCGTGATGTCGGCCACCAGGCAGGTGAACATGCGCTGGCCACTGATTTCCATTTCGGAGATACGCAGCGAAACAGTGATATGTGAACCGTTGCGGTGTACACCCGCGGCATCGCGTTCTTCATTGTGTGGGTTGATCGACTGGCGGACCTGGAACACATCCGGCAGCAGGGTCGCGAGATGACGCCCGCGTATTTCCTGGGCAAGATAACCGAACAGACGTTCCGCCGCCGGGTTGAAGGTGTCGATCTGGCCGCGTTCATCGACCACAATAATCCCTTCGGCCGCCGTATCGACGATGGCACGCATGTGGGTTTCCTGGTCGCCAAGGCGCTGGAAAACTCGTCCCAGGGTCTGTGTCAGGTGACCGATTTCATCAGTTGATGCCGGGCGTAACTGCGCCAGCGCTTCGTGGGTGGAGGCGCCGCTGCGGTTGAACAGTTCATGGAAGGGACGCAGTGCCTGTTGCATACTGCGGATCGACAGCAGGCTGATGGTAATAGTGGTTAGCGCCAGCAGGGCAAAGGTGGTCAGGTAACCGCTTTCCAGCTGGCCGGTGGTCAGCCAGTGATATTCGACCAGCAGGGAATAGGACAGTAGCGGTACCAGGCCGGCCAACAGCAGGGTGCGTGATTTAAGGCTGACGTGGATGCGGTCCAGGCTGAGTTGTGAAACCAGTTTGCCCAGCTGGTGTAATCCGAACAGGTAGGCCGGCACACCCGCCAGGGTCGCGGTGATGCCCTGCAACAACATGAAGTGTGACAGTGCGTAGAGATTGTCGGCGCCGATCGTGCCGTCCAGGCGCCAGTAAACCAGTACGGGTGATACCAGGACGTGGGCCAGGATCAGGGCCCAGAAGTCACGGCTGAAACGTTGCAGCTGCCGGTGCAGGTGTGAAGGTGCGTTACCGCCTTCGGGGTGCATCAACGCCCAGTTGGTCAGCGGTGTGATCAGTCGCTGTAACTGGAACAGTGAGGCAAAAACGAGGAACAACGAGAAAGCCGGCACCACGCCATCGGCCAGAATCTGTTCCAGTTGCCAGGGCTGCAGAACATGGAACAGGATGGCGCTGCCAAAACCGACCACAGGAACCAGCAGAAAACCCAGGAACAGTAATATCGAAAAGCGGGCGCTTATGCGCTCGGGTGCATCCAGCATAGTTTCCCTCGGTCAGGTGCAGCCTTACGGCTGATGCACTTGGTGTTATACCCTAACCCGCGAAATCTCCTTATATTGCAGGATACTACAAATGCTTTTATAGAAATTGGTTGGCATAATGACATAACCATTCAGTTTTGCAAGGTTTAGTTTAAATCTGATGTTCACCCGGCAAGGCCGTACAATACCCGGCGTGGAACGGGGTCCGGAACAAACCGCTGTGAGGATACGATGAAAAGAAGACATTTTCTGCGCCGCCTGGGTGGCGGTGCCGCGATAGCCGGCGTATCGCTGGCGGCAGGTTGCAAGGAAGCGCCAAAAGTCGATTGTGGCGCGGCTGAAACACCTTCATTTACACCGGTGAAGTGGAAGATGGTCACCACCTGGCCAAAAAACTTCCCGGGTCTGGGTACCGGTGCCAACACACTGGCACGATTGATCACGGAAATGAGTGGCGGGCGCATCGACGTCAAGGTCTATGGTGCCAAGGAACTGGTCCCGGCCTTCGAGGTATTCGACGCGGTTTCACAGGGGACGGCGGAACTTGGCCACGGCTCGGCCTATTACTGGAAGGGCAAAAGTGAAGGCGCACAGTTCTTTTCCACTGTGCCGTTTGGCCTGACGGCAGACGAAATGAATGCCTGGCTGTATTTTGGCGGCGGCATGGAGCTGTGGCGTGAAACCTATAAACCGTTTGGCCTGGTGCCGCTGGCCGCCGGGAATACCGGGGTACAGATGGCGGGCTGGTTCAATCGCGAGATCAACAGTCTCGAGGATCTGAAGGGTTTGAAAATGCGTATCCCGGGACTGGGTGGCGAAGTGCTGGCGCGTGCCGGTGGTACGCCGGTGAGCCTGCCCGGCGGCGAGCTGTTTACCTCGCTGCAGTCCGGCGCCATCGATGCGACGGAGTGGGTCGGGCCGTATAACGACCTGGCGTTTGGTCTCTACAAGGCCGCGAAATACTACTATTACCCGGGCTGGCACGAGCCGGGGACGACGCTGGAATGCATTGTGAACCAGAAAGCCTTTGATGCCCTGCCGGACGATCTGAAAGAGATCGTGAAAAGTGCTGCACGGGTCGCAAACCAGGAAATTCTCACCGAGTACGTGGCGCGCAATAACCAGGCCCTGCAGACACTGGTGAACGAACACAACGTCGATGTGCGCAAACTGCCGGACGAGGTATTGCTGCGATTACGCGATCTGTCGGATGAGGTGGTCGCGGAAATTGCCGGGAAAGATGAACTGTCCCGACGGATCTATACGTCGTTTCAGGCCTTCCGCAAACAGGCGATGTCCTGGAGCGCGATCTCTGAACAGGCTTACCTGAATGCAAGGTCGATGTAGGTTTATACTTCCGGTGCGATATTGCGTACGGTCCAGTAAACCTCCAGTTCCTGGATGGCACTGAAGAATTCCTTCGTGTCCACTGGCTTGCGTATGTAGCTGTTGGCGCCGAGCTGGTAACTGTTAATGACGTCACGCTGTTCATCGGACGTTGTCAGTATGACAATGGGCATCAGGCGTGTGCGTTCCTCGCTGCGCAGGCGTTTCAGGACATCCAGTCCATTCAGGCGCGGCATGTTGAGGTCGAGCAGTGTGACGGCGGGCAATGTTGCCGGGCCACCCTGGCCGTTTTCACCGAGAAGGTAGTCCAGGGCTTCCTGGCCATCGCGTTTGACGACAATCTGGTTAGTTAACCGGCTTTTCTTGAAAGCACGCAGCGTCAGGTCTACATCGTCTGCGTTGTCTTCGACCAGCAATATGACATCGTTATTGTTCTGGCTCACGGCGCCCTCCCATCCTGAATTGCCCGCTGCTGTTGTATTTTTATGGCAGTACGGCCCAATTCAGACGCCTTCCTGCATCTCCAATTCCAGCTGTAATCGGAACCTCAGATTAATTCGTCATTGCGAGGAACGAAGTGACGAATTAATCCGAGCCTCCCTTAAAGATCCCTTAAAGATTGGCAGAAGTTTACCCACTATAGACGGTGGCAGGCAACCAGGTTGCCAGTGCCGGCCACAGCGCGAGCAGTGCGAGCATCAAAATCTGTATGACAATGAAAGGGATAACGCCGCGATAGATGTCCGCGGTCGAAACTTCAGCTGGCGCCACGCCACGCAGGTAGAACAGCGCAAAACCAAACGGCGGGGTCAGGAAGGATGTCTGCAGGTTAATGGCGATCATGATGCCCAGCCAGACCGGATCCAGCCCCATCGCCAGCAGGATCGGGCCGACAATCGGTACCACCACGAAGGTGATCTCGATGAAATCGAGCACAAATCCCAGCAGGAACATCACCAGCATCACCGCCAGCATGGCACCGACCACGCCACCCGGCAGTTGTGTGAGCCATTCCTCGATCAGTGTGTCTCCACCGAAGCCACGGAATACCAGTGAAAAGACCGAGGCACCAATCAGGATGAGGAACACCATGCTGGAGACTTTCAGGGTGCTGTACACCACCTCGCGCAGGACCGGAAGGGTCAGTTGCCGCCGCGTTGCCGCGAGCAGCATGGCGCCGACAGCACCCACCGAGGCGGCTTCGGTCGGGGTCGCCAGCCCGCCGAGGATGGACCCGAGTACTGCCAGGATAAGCAACAGTGGCGGTATCAGCGCCCTCAGCGTGGCAAGCAGGCCGGGCCGTGGCGCGTCAGCCGGGTGTGCCGGCATGGCGGCGGGCCGCCAGTACGCGACGGCTGCCAGG
>JALVCM010000095.1 GCA_027010005.1 Thiohalobacter sp. | reverse complement strand
CGCGGTGACGAATCGGGGAAGAACAACCCGTCATTCCGGCGCAGGCCGGAATCCATAAGGTCTGGTTAAGCCACCTGGATTCCGGCCTGCGCCGGAATGACGGAGTAAGTTCATCAAGAGCGAAGCGTGGCAATCTCATGCAATGGAATCAGCCTGTTAGAGATTGCCGCGTCACTTCGTTCCTCGCAATGACGAATTAATCAGAGGTTCTACAGAGTGTATCAGGCAGGTAGCGTCCCGGTTTCCGGCAAACCGAGCAGGTTGCCGGCTTCCGTCAGAACAAAGTCCTTGAAGGCGGTGGCAGCGGGGGACAGTCGTTTGCCGTGGCGGTAGACCAGGAACCACTGGCGCCGGATGGGAAATCCAGCCACATCGAGTACCACCAGGCGCCGGGTTTCAAGTTCGAGTTCAAGGGAATGGATGGAGACAACACTCAGACCCAGACCCGCGCGCACGGCCTGCTTGATGGCTTCGTTGCGTGTCATCTGCATACCGGTTTGCAGCCTGATGCCCTGTTCGCTGAAAAAGCGCTCCATTGCCGCACGGGTACCGGAGCCGGCTTCGCGCATGACGAATGTTTCTTCTGCAAGACGCTGTAACGGAATGTCACGTTCGTATGCCAGCGGGTGCTCGGGCGGGGCAATCACAACCAGGGGATTTTCCAGAAAGGGTTCGGATTCCAGGTTGATCTGTTCAGGGGGGCTGCCCATGAGGACCAGGTCTTTCTCATTGGCGCTCAGCATATGGATCAGGTTTTCGCGGTTGGTGGCTTCAAGACTGAGTCTTATTCCCGGGTAGCGATGGCTGAAGGCTGCCAGCAGGCGCGGCGCAAAGTAGTTCACGGTACTGGCGACGCCGATATTGAGGTTACCTGTCTTCAGGCCCTTGAGGGCCTCCATCACCTCTTCCGCTTCGTGCAGGTCGTGCAGGATGGTGCGGGTGTACTGAAACAGTTCCCGCCCCGCCTCGGTGAGATGTAGTTTTCTTCCAAGTTTTTCAAATAGTTGCAGCCCTGCCTCGTCCTCCAGCTGGCGAATCTGCATGGACACCGCGGGCTGGCTCAGGTGCAGCTCTTTTGCTGCGCGCGTGTAACTCAGCAGCCGCGCAGCAGACTCGAAGACGTTGAGTTGTCTCAGTGTTACGTTCATGGGAAATTTCCCGGGCAATACATAAGTAATAGCTTATCACTGAAATCAGAAATATTGAATATAGATTATCTTTAGGGGCTGCTAGAATTCGCGCACTTTTACACAGGGAGTCAGTTCACGGCGCCGAACCAGGTGCCTGCGACCTGACCCCGCAAACCAGAGGAAAGCAGCATGGCACTTGACCAATCCGCACGTTACTCGGACCTGAGCCTGAAAGAAGAAGACCTGATTGAGGGTGGCAAGCACATCCTTGTCGCCTACAAGATGAAGCCGGCAGAAGGCCACGGCTACCTGGAAGCCGCCGCCCACTTCGCCGCGGAGTCATCGACCGGCACCAACGTGGAAGTTTGCACGACCGATGATTTCACCAAGGGTGTTGATGCCCTGGTTTACTACATTGATGAAGCCAATGAGGATATGCGTATTGCCTATCCGCTTGAGCTGTTCGACCGCAACATCATTGATGGTCGTATGATGATGGTTTCCTTCCTGACCATGGCGATTGGTAACAATCAGGGTATGGGTGATATCGCCCACGGCCAGATGATTGATATCTTCTTCCCGCCACGTGCGATCCAGTTGTTCGATGGTCCGTCCAAGGACATTTCCGACCTGTGGCGTATCCTCGGTCGTCCGCTCAAGGACGGTGGTTATATTGCCGGCACCATCATCAAGCCCAAACTGGGCCTGCGTCCCGAACCGTTTGCCGAGGCAGCTTACCAGTTCTGGCTGGGCGGTGATTTCATCAAGAATGATGAACCGCAGGGCAACCAGGTTTTCTGCCCGACCAAGAAGGTTATCCCGCTGGTCGCCGATGCACTCAAGCGTGCCCAGGATGAAACCGGTCAGGCCAAGCTGTTTTCGGCCAACATCACCGCGGACGACCATTTTGAAATGTGTGCGCGTGCAGACTATATCCTGGAAACCTTTGGTGAAGATGCTGACAAGGTCGCTTTCCTGGTGGATGGTTTCGTTGGTGGTCCGGGTATGGTCACGACGGCCCGTCGCCAGTATCCAAACCAGTACCTGCACTATCATCGTGCCGGTCACGGTATGATCACCTCACCGTCTTCCAAGCGTGGTTACACCGCTTATGTGCTGGCCAAGATATCCCGCCTGCAGGGTGCTTCCGGTATTCATGTCGGCACCATGGGTTTCGGCAAAATGGAAGGCGGTCACGACGACAAGATAATTGCCTACATGATCGAGCGGGATGAGTGTCAGGGTCCGGTCTACTACCAGAAATGGTACGGCATGAAGCCGACCACACCGATCATCTCAGGTGGTATGAACGCGCTACGTTTGCCCGGCTTCTTCGAGAACCTGGGTCATGGCAATGTCATCAACACTGCCGGTGGTGGTTCCTACGGCCACATCGACAGCCCGGCCGCTGGTGCTATCTCCCTGCGCCAGGCCTACGAGTGCTGGAAGGAAGGTGCCGACCCGATCGAGTTCGCGAAAGAGCACAAAGAGTTTGCGCGTGCCTTCGAGTCCTTCCCGGGCGATGCCGACCAGATCTTCCCTGGCTGGCGTGAAAAGCTGGGCACTGCGGCTTCTCACAAGTAACCACGGTTACTGGACCCGCAGAAAAGCCCCCGCCCTGTCGGGGGCTTTTTTAACTGCGCAGGAGCGGGCTTGCCCGCGAACCGTTCGCGGGCAAGCCCGCTCCTGCTATTATTTTTAACAAAGCGAGTTTCTGCCATGACCGACATTGACCAATACCTCATCAGTGAAGAACCCTTCTACCAGGAACAGGGCGAGGAAGTTGTGCTCTACGAAGCGGCGTATGCCGAGCGTCTGCCGGTAATGCTCAAGGGGCCAACCGGTTGTGGCAAGTCACGCTTTGTCGAGCACATGGCGTGGAAGCTGAAACGTCCGTTGATTACCGTCGCCTGTAACGAGGACATGACCGCTTCTGACCTGGTCGGGCGCTACCTGCTGGATGCCAATGGCACCCGCTGGATGGACGGTCCACTGACGACCGCAGCACGCATCGGCGCCATTTGCTATCTGGATGAGATCGTCGAGGCGCGCCAGGATACCACCGTGGTTATTCATCCTCTTACTGACCACCGGCGTCAGTTGCCGCTGGACAAGAAGGGCGAGGTGGTGAATGCGCACCCCGACTTCCAGCTGGTCATTTCCTATAACCCGGGCTACCAGAGCCTGATGAAAGACCTCAAGCAGTCTACCAAGCAACGTTTTTCCGCCATGCACTTCGACTATGCGCCGGCGGATGTCGAGGTAGGTATTATCGTCAAGGAAACCGGTATCGATGCTGAAGCCGCCGGTCGGCTGGTGCAGGTCGGTGAGACGGCGCGTAACCTCAAGGGGCACGGCCTGGACGAAGGTATCTCCACCCGGCTGCTGGTCTATGCCGCACGCCTGATCAATCGTGGTATTACGGCACGTTCCGCCTGCCGCATGGCGCTGGTGGATCCGATTACCGACGACATGGATATTCGCTCCACCCTGCATCACGCCATCGACGCTGTCTTCGCCTGATTAGCGGCGTGCGCGTGGAGAATTGCCGATGGGCATGAGCGACGACCAGCTTCAGCAGTACCGCGGACAGCTGACCTGCAACTTCGAGCAGCTCGACCATGTCTTTGCTGACTGCATGACAGAGGCCGAGGCACTGTTGTCACCGCAGGGTATCAAGGCTTATCTCGAAGGCGCTTCACTGGTGTGCATGATCGGCCGTGGCTTCGAGCCGGTGCTGGTGTACCTGGAAGAAATGCCGGAAGTCGCCGACCTGCTTGGCGAAGAAACACTGGAACTGATTTCGCAGACAGTATGGAAAATTTCGCGCAGTCCCAATGGCAAGGCCATACTGCCATTCCTGCAAACAGTGGCGGAAGCGGCACGCCGTCTGGGGAGTGCGGAACTGTTGCGCCACTACGTGGATTTTGTGCTGGACTTCATGGAGCGCACCACCGGTTCCATCCACGGTTTTCATACCACGATTCCCAGCCCCGGTCTGCCGGACCTGCTGGAGCGCATGCCGCAATTACTCAATACACTGTCCCTCGAGGGTATTCGGAACTGGGCAGAGTACGGGCTCAGGCATTATAGCGACCACCCTGACCGGCAGCGGGATTACTTCAGTCTGCAGTCAGCGGACAGTCGTGCCATCCTGCAGCGCGAGCGTCACGGCACATTGTTTGCCGACCACGAGCGTCAGCTGGACCTGTACATGAAGGCCCTGTGGGACGACAAGGAACATTTTGTACCTTTTTCCAGTGCCTTCGATGAACTGCGCAAGCCCATGCCGTACTACGATGCGCTGGGTATCCGTGTGCCGGACGTGTATGACGACCGTAACGGTATCAGCGGTATCAACCGTTACCGCGCACTGCTGGCGCACATCGCTGCGCACAAGCGCTGGACCACGCCGCAGGTGGCCGACAACTACAGCCCCTTCCAGCGTGTGGCGATCGAGTTTTTTGAGGAC
>JALVCM010000094.1 GCA_027010005.1 Thiohalobacter sp. | reverse complement strand
CACGACTTGTTACCATTAGTACTCCTAGATTGCTTAATTTAGGTGCGTCACGAACTGGTGCTAAATTCGTTGCTGTAGCTTGTCTGGCTCAGGCCGTTGCTTCCATGATTGGGAGCGAGGTCCCCCAAGCAACCATGAATAATAATGGCCGTGGTTGCGAGATGAATAGAATGCGCGTTCAACTGCAACAAGGTAGGCGTTTCACGATAGGCAAAGATGCTGTAGCTACACCAAATCCTGGTGTAACTGTTAATCACGTTAGGGCAAAGTTAAAGCAGCTATACTTTGCGCGTATGGAAGGTGGCTGGTTCCCTGGAGATCTTGATCGATGGATGTACCAAAATATAGTTACTTTGAGTATTCGCTTAGGCCAATTTCCCGCAGCAGGTGGGGTGATGCAAGGCGGAAATATTTTGCGTCGAGAAACATTCTTTAGAGGAAAAGAATACCGTATAGATATTGAGAATCTTCGTGGTCATAATTTACGAAGATAAACGGGAACAAAAAATGCTTGATCTAATAAAAGACCTTTGCGATGAATTGGCGGACAAGGAAAAGTGTTCTCAAGAAACCTTTCTTAAAGTGGCCTATGTCTTCGAAAATTACAGAGGATTTCCTGATGACGCATGGCCGGAAGATGTGAAGTCTATAAATGTAGATAAATATGACTTCTTGTTGTTGAAGGATTGCCTTCAGGAGCGAATAAGCACTGAGACAGACGTACAGCTTGTGGCTACGGCCATCTGGGCTTTTGGCAAAGCCGCCGAAGAAAGTGATAAGGGCTATCTATCCACGCTGCTAGCAAGATACGTAGACCAAGATGGGAATATAACTTATCAAGTAATGTGTGCCTTGGGGAATATCGGCATAAAAATATTTGAAAATGGTGGTGGATCTGTATTGGATGTCGAGGTAAATAGGGCGGCTGCTAGGAAGTATCTAAATCTTGCATGAGAGCAGAGTGAGTAGATTTATTTTTCTTCTCAAGCAAACAAGATCGTGCGCTCGATTTGTGTAGAATCATAAAACAGCTAACCGTCACCCTGCTGGCTGTCATCGCAGCAGCCGGAACCACGCAGGCGAACCTCCCCACAGCCACCGACTCCAACAACAACACCGACGGCCGCCTGATCGCCCAGGAAGACGGGCAGGGCAACCGCACCGACTTCAACCACGACATCGCCGGCAGATCGTCGGTGATCACCAACCGCCGCGGCTACGCCACCCAGTACCAGTACGACGACCGCGGCAACGTGCTGGCCGAGATCGATGCGCTGGGCAACGTCACCACCTACACCTTCGATGCCGACGACAACCAGCTCAGCACAACCGACGCCCTGGGCAATATCAGCACCGCCACCTATAACGCAGCGGGCGATCAGCTCACCCAGACCGACGCGCTCGGCAACACCGTCAGCTTCGCCTACAACACACCCCCCTCTGTCAGGATAGTTGTCGCCTCACACGATCATTGTAATCGAAGTTGAGGTGGGCGATAGAGAGTGAGCAATGAGCCGTTATTCAGCAGAGAGAAAAGAGTCGGTCATCCAGAAGATGATGCCCCCGTATAATATCCCGATCCCCCAGCTGGCTGAAGAGACCGGCATTTCGGATGTCACCCTGTACAATTGGCGTAAACAAGCCAGAGTCGAGGGGATTGCCGTGCCAGCCGATGGGAAGAATCCGGAAAAATGGTCATCAGAAGATAAGTTTGCCATTGTATTGAAAGCCGCCTCGCTGAACGAGGCCGAGCTGGCCGAGTACTGCCGTCAGAAGGGCCTGTACGCCGAGCAGATCGAGGCCTGGCGCAAAGCCTGCCTGCAAGCCAATGCCGACAGTGCCGCACAGGCGAAGGCCCAGCGGGAGCAGACGAAGAAGGATCGTAAGCAGATCAAGAAGCTGGAGCGTGAACTGCACCGCAAGGAAAAAGCGCTGGCCGAGGCCGCCGCCCTGCTGGTCCTCCAAAAAAAAGCCCAGGCGATCTGGGGGGACGGAGAGGACGAATGATCAGCCTCGTAGATCGCCGCCATGCCGTCGCGTTGATCGACGAGGCGGTGACTGCCGGTGCCCGGCAGCACAAGGCCTGTGAGATCCTGGAGATCAGTTCGCGTACCTACCAGCGCTGGACGCAGGATGAGGCCGTTTTGAGCGATGGCCGTCCCGAAGCGCAACGACCGCCCCCGACCAATAAGCTGAGTTGCGAGGAACGGGAAGCGATCCTGGCCGTCAGTAACAGCCCGGTATTCCGCAGCCTGCCACCGAGCCAGATTGTCCCGGCCCTGGCTGATGAGGGGCGGTACCTGGCCTCGGAGTCTACCTTCTATCGGGTATTGCGGGAGGCGGATCAGCAACACCACCGCGGGCGCAGCGAGAAACCCCGGCGCAAGGCGCCGAGTACCCACTGTGCCATTGGCCCCAATCAGGTCTGGTGCTGGGACATCACATGGCTGCCGGGACCTGCCCGGGGATTGTTTTACTATCTCTACCTGATTATGGACCTGTACAGCCGCAAGATCGTGGCCTGGGAGATCCATGAGAGCGAGTCCAGTGATCTGGCTGCACGACTGATCCGTAAGGCCTGCCTGGTAGAGGGCATTGCCTCACAACCGCTGGTGCTGCACTCGGATAATGGCAGTCCCATGAAGGGCGCCAGTATGCTGGAGACCCTGCACCGGTTGGGCGTGACATCGTCTTTCAGCCGTCCACGCGTCAGCAATGATAATGCCTATGCAGAATCGTTGTTCCGGACCTGCAAGTACCGGCCGAATTATCCGATCAACGGGTTCGCTACAATCGATGATGCCAGAGACTGGGTATTGTCCTTCAGTCGCTGGTACAACACCGAGCACAAGCACAGTGGCTTGAAGTTCACCACGCCGGAGCAGCGCCACACAGGCAAGGCAACGGCCATACTGGAACACCGGCAACAGGTTTACCGCAAAGCCAGGGCGCGTCACCCCAACCGCTGGAGTGGTGAGATCAGGAACTGGGTGTTGCCTGAGAAAGTCTGGTTGAATCCAGAGAAAGAACCGTCTGAGTTAAATCAGGCTGCGTAGGTCGAGGCGACAACTATGTTGACAAACACCGCCGTCTCCGGGGGGAGCGTCGGCGGCAGATGTTGACCAAACTGGCCTCGTTCCCGGCGGTGAAGACCCTGGAGGCGTTCGACTTTGATGCCGCGCCCAGTGCGCCCAAGGCGCGTATCCAGGAACTGGCCGGCATGGCCTTCGTCGAGCGCAAGGAGAACGTGATCTTCCTCGGACCCAGCGGCACCGGCAAGAGTCATCTGGCGACCGCGCTGGGGGTGCGGGCCACGGAAAAGGGCTACAAGGTACGCTTCCTGACCGCGGCTGACCTGATGCTCCAGTTGGAGAAAGCGCGCCGGGAGGGCCGGTTGGATCAGTACCTGAAGCGGGGCATTCTGGGGCCGAGCCTGCTGATCCTGGATGAGATCGGCTATCTGCCCCTGAAGAAGGATCAGTCGGATCTCTTCTTCCAGGTGATCGCCAAACGGTATGAGCAGGGCTCTGTGATACTGACCTCGAATCTGTCGTTCGGAGACTGGGAAGACACCTTCGACGGCAATGCCGCCCTGACCAGCGCCATGCTGGACCGGCTGTTACACCATGCGCACGTGATCCAGCTCCGGGGCGAAAGCTACCGACTGCGACAAGCGCGACAAAGTGGACTGATAGGAGGTGGAAACTGAAGTTGAAAACCCGGTGGGTGGGTCAATAATATTGTCCGCCAGGTGGGTCAAATAATTTTGTCCGTTGACACCGCAGAGGAGGCCCCGCCTACCGTCCCATGCGCCACAATCTTACCGAACCACAGTCGCCCTTTCTCCCACGGCGCCATGCCCCGGATCTTGCTCGCAGACGGGAAAGCGCTCCCTACCCCATAGGCCAGTTCGCCAAAGACGTTGTAGGAGTAGTGGCACCAACTCATGTTCGGTAACTGTTGTCGCGGTGCATCTGGGTAAATACCATCACCGTTCAAATAGATCTATCACCTTTTCTCTGCTGCTTTTCCCTCTTTTGTAATAAATTCCGTGTAAATACCAGAAACAGTTGCTGCCTCCGATTTATCCTTAATAAAGACAATTAATTCTTCATTAAGTTTTGTCTCTCCAAAAGCGATATTTCGTGACTTCAATAGCTGCTTAAAAGCCTCGAATTTCTTCTTCTCTTTAAATGAATATGCTGTGGGTCTGTGTGCAGTCATTATCACCTGTTTAGCAATTTCTCGAACCTTGTCTCGATACATAACAGGATAATAGATTGAATTATCTTTTAATTTATAGGGGATATTGTTTGACTTTAATTTCTCTATGAATGCTGACGTATCTTCATCCGAAATGAATCGGGTGTTCTCATAATCGAGATTGCCATTATCAGAGCATGATGTAAGCAATAACAAAGTAACTAGTAGTAAAAACATTTCATCAACCTATCAGAAATTAAATAATATTATGGACTAACACGAGTCCTGCTACCGATACGATCAAAACCTATTGAACGACCTCGTTGGCTGAAAATACCATTTCCTTCAGCAGTGAAGCCTTTAATAGGAAAATTACTTTGATTGAAAACCTCACGGGGTAT
>JALVCM010000093.1 GCA_027010005.1 Thiohalobacter sp. | reverse complement strand
ACCCCGCGAGGAACCGGGCAACAATTCGATATACCCCTTGCGTTCCAGGGCGCGCAGGTGCTCTTCTGCGGCATTGGGAGAGCGAAAACCAAACGCCCGTGCAATCTCGGCACGCGTGGGCGGATAGCCTTCATCGTAAATACAATCCCGGATCAGCGTCAAAATTTCGGCTTGCCGGGGAGTCAGATCGTCCATTTGCGTCACCTGCTGTGTTTTTATCCAGTATACTGGAAGTATATACAGGTATTTTCAGGATGCAAGTCATGCCCTATCCTATTACGAATACCTCATAACGACACTCACCCGGTAAAAAAACTCTCTAGGCAGATAAAATTCCTCGACAGCGTTAAACTACCCCTCCTGTACCGCAACAAGGGGGGCTTCCTCATGAAAAAACTGAAGCATGAGTCCGAACTGGTCAAGGCGGCTATTCAGGCCGGCGTGAAGTATGGTGAGGAACGCGGCGTGGTTGAATTCGAGCCTACTGATTCAGCTCACGAGAAAATTGAATACATCTACCGTTTGCTGGTCCACGATAAACTGATACAGCCATTACCCGAGGACCAGGTATCACAAAAATCCATGCGTCACCGACTTGCAATCTGGATATCCAGACAGCTGCCGAAAGATCACCCACTATTAAAATAATCTACATCATGACATCCGCAGGCAATGAATCTTTGTGACTGCCTGTGGTCTGTACCAGGACATCATCCGGGGAAACTGTTCCATGACCAAACGCCTGATTCTGGCAATACTGCTGCTGATTGTCATTTTTGGCGGAATTTTCGGCTGGAAGTACTACAGTGGAATAAAAATGATGGTCATGATGTCGCAACCTCCACCACCGGCAGTGATTACCTCTGCGGAGGTCAGGACCGAGAGCTGGCAACCTTACTTGCATGCTGTCGGCAGCGTGACCCCGACACAGGGCATTTTCGTGACGACAGAAGTGGCCGGCCAGGTACACGAGATACTGGCGGAGTCCGGTCAGAGGGTAAAAGCCGGTGATGTACTGCTGCGCCTTGATGACAGCGTGGACAAGGCAGATTTCGAAGGTCTTGTCGCACAACGCACGCTGGCCAGACTGCAGTTTGAACGGGCGCGCAAACTGCTCAGGGATAAATCGGTATCGCGCTCCGATTACGATGCTTCACGCGCCAACCTCGACAGTGCCGAAGCAGCTGTAGCCGCAAAACGCGCCCTGATCAACAAGAAAACCATCCGTGCACCCTTCAGCGGACAGCTCGGGATCGCCGACATCAATCTTGGGCAATACCTGTCGCCAGGTGATGCTATCGTACCACTGCAATCACTGGACCCTGTCTATGTCGATTACACGCTTCCGGAACGCCACCTGCCGCAAGTACACGTCGGACAATCGGTCATTATCGAAGTACAGGCGTGGCCGGGGCACCACTTCGAAGGCAAGATCAGCGCGATCAATCCCGGCGTCGACACCGGTACACGCACACTGCGCCTGCGCGCAACGCTGGACAATCCGGAGCAATTATTACGCCCCGGTATGTTTGCCGACGTCAGCACAGTTCTGCCACTACGTGAGAATATCCTTACGCTGCCACGCACGGCTGTAACCTATAACCCCTATGGCGAATCGGTGTTCGTCATACAGAAAAATGATACGGGACTGACTGTACAGAACCGTCCGGTAAAAACCGGCGAGGTACGCGCAGGCCGCGTGGAAATCACTGAAGGTCTGAAAGCGGGTGAAATGGTGGTATCGGCCGGACACAACAAGCTGCGCAACGGTCAGCCGGTTACTATCGATAATAGTGTACAACTCGACGGCCGGACCGGCGACAGATGAAGTTTACCGACCTGTTCGTCAATCGCCCGGTACTGGCAAGCGTTATCAGTCTGCTGATTCTGCTGGTCGGGCTACGTGCTGTTTTTTCACTGGAAGTCCGCCAGTACCCGGAAACCCGCAATACGGTAGTCAGTGTGACAACCAGCTACCCGGGTGCCAGCAGCGAACTGGTCAAGGGCTTTATCACCACCCCCCTGCAGCAGGCGATTGCCGAGGCAGATGGAATTGATTATCTGTTTTCGCGCTCCACCCAGGGTCGCTCCACCATAGAAGCCCACATGGCGCTCAATTACGACTCCAATGCCGCAGTCGCGGAAATCCAGGCCAAGGTCGCCAGCCAGCGCAATGTATTACCTGATGAAGCAGACAACCCGGTGATTGATTCCACAACCGGGGAAACAACGGCACTGATGTACCTGGCGTTCTACAGCGATAGCATGAAGCCATCGCAGATTACCGATTACCTGCTGCGCGTGACCCAGCCGCAACTACAGGCCGTGCCCGGTGTCGCCAAGGCTGAGCTGATCGGTAACAAGACCTTCGCCATGCGTATCTGGCTTGACCCGAAACGCATGGCTGCACTGAATGTCACTGCCAACGACGTACGTGATGTGCTGCGTGCCAATAATTACCTGGCCGGCATCGGTCAGTCCAAGGGCCATTACACGGCGATCAACCTGAACGCAACCACCGATCTTGCCAGTGTCGAGGATTTCCGCAAGCTGGTCGTACGCACGGCTGACGGCACCCTGGTACGACTCGAGGATATCGCCACACCGGAACTCGGCGCCGAGGACTACGACTCCACCAGCTGGTACAAGGGCAAGCCGGCAATTTTTGTCGGTGTCAAACAGGCGCCCGGCGCCAACCCGCTGGACGTTGCCAGACGCGTACACGAACTGATGCCGGAAATCCGCAAACAGTTACCGGAAGGATTGCAGGCGCACATTCCTTACGACGCCAGTGTGTTTATTGAAGACTCCATTGACGAGGTGTTCAAAACCCTGATTGAGGCTGTCGGCATTGTCCTGATTGTGGTCTACCTGTCACTGGGCTCGATGCGCGCCGCCATTGTACCCGCAGTGGCCGTACCCCTGTCACTGGTTGGCGCAGCATTTCTGATGTTGTTGATGGGTTTCTCTATTAATCTGCTGACCTTGCTGGCGCTGGTGCTGGCCATCGGCCTGGTGGTCGATGATGCCATTATTGTTGTGGAAAACGTGCACCGGCATATCGAGATGGGCAAGTCGCGACTCGAGGCCGCAACAATCGGCGCGCGTGAACTTGCATTACCGGTTATCGCCATGACCACAACACTGGTGGCGGTCTATGCCCCGATCGGCTTTATGAGTGGGCTGGTCGGCACGTTGTTTACCGAGTTTGCCTTTGCGCTGGCCGGTGCCGTACTGATATCCGGAGTGGTGGCGTTAACCCTGTCACCCATGCTGTCGTCCAGAGTGCTCAAGGCACACGGCCAGCAGGGACGCTTCGAGCAGTGGGTCGAACACGGCTTCGAACGCCTGGCATCGGCATATCAGCGCCGCCTTCACGCTACCCTGGACGCGCTACCGGCCGTCCTGTTGTTCGCCACGGGGGTCCTGGTATCGATTTTCTTCATGTTCACGACCAGCAAACACGAGCTGGCGCCGGTTGAAGACCAGAGCATCCTGTTTTTCCAGGCCACTGCGCCACAAACCGCGACACTGGAGTACAACGAGGCGTTTACACGGCAGATTGTCAGTGCATTTGAAAGCGTACCCGAGTACCACGAAAGTTTCTTCCTGCTGGGTCGCGGTGAACCGACGACAACATTTGGTGGCTTTAAAATGCAACCACCCTCAAAGCGACCGCGCTCGCAGATGCAGGTACAGCCGGAAATTCAGCAAAAACTGGCGCGCATTGCCGGCTTCCAGACTGCTGTCTTCCCGCGCCCCAGTCTGCCCGGTTCCGGCGGCGGTCTGCCGGTGCAGTTTGTGATTACCAGTGACGCGAGCTACCAGGAACTGGATGCAATGGCCAGCCAGCTCATCGGGCGCGCCATGAGCAGCGGCCGTTTCATGTTCCTGATGAAAGAAATCCAGTACACACGGCCACGCACCACCCTGGTGATCGACCGCGACCGGGCCGGTGATCTCGGCATCAGCATGGCCGACATCGGGCGCAACCTTGCCACCCTGCTGGGGGGTAATGACGTAAACCGGTTCAGCCTTGAAGGCCGCAGTTACAAGGTCATACCACAGCTGGCACGCGAGTATCGCCTGCAGCCGGACATGCTCAGGGACTACTATATCCGGCCAGGTTCAGGCGAACTCGTCAACCTGGCAACCGGCCTGACAACAACCAATACAGCACGCGACCTGGGCGCCGCACCGCTGGTGCCACTGGATGCAATCGTGACACTGCGGGAGAGCGTGGAACCCAGTCAGCGTACCCAGTTCCAGCAGCTGAATTCACTCACCTTGATGGGTGTCATGGCACCACGCGTTCCACTGGGCGACGCATTGTCCTTTCTGGAAGTTACTGCACAGGAACTGTTCCCGCGCGGCTTTGGCTGGGACTATGCCGGTCAGTCGCGCCAGTTCGCACAGCAGGGCAGCGCGCTGGTAATCACTTTCTTCCTGTCGATCCTGGTGATCTACCTGGTGCTCGCGGCCCAGTTCGAAAGCTGGCGTGATCCACTGATTATCCTGGTGTCAGTACCCATGTCGGTTGCCGGTGCCCTGGCGTTTATTACACTGGGTTTTGCAACGATTAATATTTATACACAGGTGGGCCTGATCACTCTGATCGGTCTGATTGCCAAGAATGGC
>JALVCM010000092.1 GCA_027010005.1 Thiohalobacter sp. | reverse complement strand
TGGCTTAACCAGACCTTATGGATTCCGGCCTGCGCCGGAATGACGGGTTGTTCTTCCCCGATTCGTCACCGCGCAGCGGGGTGAGGTGCTCGCAATGACATGAATTCTGAATTAATCAGAGGTTCCCTGTGATTTACATAAAGGCACTACATGGCTTCCGGACCGGCAACCGGCTTAACCCTCTGGAATGCGCTGCAACATATCCTTGCCCTGCTGCAACAAAAAGTCCAGAAAAGTCCGGCTTGCCAGTGACAGTTTTTTACCTTTCAGGTGCACGGCATACCAGCGGTAGAATAACGGGAACCCTTTCACGTCGAGTATCGCTATATGCTTGCCGGCAAGCTCCAGCTTCAGGTTGTGTCGGGACAAAACCGATATTCCCAGCCCTGCCATGACGGCCTGCTTGATGGCTTCACTGCTACCCAGTTCCATGTAGGGCTTGACCTCGAGTCCCTGCTCGGCAAATACCCTGTCCACGGCCAGACGTGTTCCGGAACCGGCTTCACGGACCAGAAAACGTTCTTCGCTCAACTGCTGCAGTGAGATTGAAGAACGTTGTGCAAGCGGATGGCGTGGACTCGCCACGACGACCAGCTCGTTATCGACAAACGGGTGTGCTTCAACGTCCAGCCCCACGGGCACCTGTCCCATGATCAATAAATCATCTTCGTTGGACTTCAGGCGTTCCAGCACCCGGGAACGGTTGGTCACCTTCAACATGGGCTGCACTTCAGGATGTTGTGTAATGAAGGCCCCCAGCAGGTGTGGCATGAAATACTTGGCGGTGGTGATAACTGCAATACGCAACGGCCCCTTCACCACACCTTCCATCGCCGCCGCCGACTCACCCAGTGAAACCATACTGCGAAGGATGTTTTGTGCCGTGGCATACACCTCATCACCCACTGCAGTGGTGTGGATATGATTCCCCACCTTCTCAAGCAAAGGGTACCCGATCGTCTCACCAAGCTTTTTAACCTGCATGGAAACAGTCGGTTGGGTCAGGTGCAGTAACTCGGCCGCACGGGTGTAACTCCCCAGGCGCACCACGGCTTCGAAGATCTGCAGCTGGCGCAGGGTGACGTGGCGGATGAGATTTTCAGCGCTTGAATAAGCCATAGATGTACGTCTATATATAAAATAGAAACTATTGATTTCAATTTATACATTCAACGCCGAATAATGTCCACCCACGCGGTCGATGCCGCGCCCTATTTCATTCACTGAATCATTTGGAGAGCACCATGGCTAAAACCTATGACGCGGGTGTTAAAGAATACCGCGAAACGTACTGGATGCCAGACTACACGCCTAAAGAAACGGATATTCTGGCCTGTTTCAAGGTGACGCCGCAGGATGGCGTACCGCGTGAAGAGGTCGCTGCCGCTGTGGCAGCCGAATCCTCTACCGGTACCTGGACAACGGTGTGGACCGATTTGCTGACCGATCTGGACTACTACAAGGGCCGTGCCTATGCGATCGAGGACGTGCCGGGTGATGACACGTGTTTCTATGCCTTTATCGCTTACCCGATCGACCTGTTTGAAGAAGGTTCCGTGGTCAACGTCATGACCTCGCTGGTCGGTAACGTGTTCGGCTTCAAGGCGCTGCGCGCCCTGCGCCTGGAAGATATCCGCTTCCCGATCGCCTATGTCATGACCTGCAATGGTCCGCCACAGGGTATCCAGATGGAGCGCGATATCCTCAATAAATACGGGCGACCGCTGCTGGGCTGCACCATCAAGCCCAAACTGGGTCTGTCGGCCAAGAACTACGGCCGCGCCTGTTATGAAGGACTGCGTGGCGGTCTCGACTTTACCAAGGACGACGAGAACGTAAACTCACAGCCTTTCATGCGCTGGCGTGCACGCTTCGACTTCGTCATGGAAGCCATCCATAAAGCCGAGGCCGAAACCGGTGAGCGCAAGGGGCATTACCTGAACGTGACCGCTCCCACCTCCGACGAAATGATGAAGCGTGCCGAGTACGCCAAGGAAATCGGCGCACCGATCATCATGCACGACTACATCACCGGTGGCTGGTCGGCAAACACCCAGCTGGCGCAGTGGTGCCAGGACAATGGCATGCTGCTGCACATCCACCGTGCCATGCACGCCGTGCTCGACCGCAACCCGCACCACGGTATTCACTTCCGTGTACTGACCAAGATCCTGCGTCTGTCCGGCGGTGACCACCTGCACTCCGGTACTGTGGTCGGCAAGCTGGAAGGCGACCGTGATGCCACGCTGGGCTGGATCGACATCATGCGCGATTCCTACATCAAGGAAGACCGTTCACGCGGTATTTTCTTTGACCAGGACTGGGGTGCGATGCCCGGTGTACTGCCGGTGGCTTCCGGTGGCATCCACGTCTGGCACATGCCTGCACTGGTTAGCATCTTTGGTGACGATTCCGTACTGCAGTTCGGTGGCGGCACACTGGGTCACCCCTGGGGCAATGCGGCCGGCGCGGCTGCCAACCGTGTTGCGGTCGAAGCCTGCGTCAAGGCCCGCAACGAAGGCCGTGAACTGGAGAAGGAAGGCAAGGACATCCTTACCGCTGCCGCCAAACACAGCCCCGAGCTGGCTGCCGCGATGGAAACCTGGAAGGAGATCAAGTTCGAGTTCGATACGGTTGACAAGCTCGACGTCTCTCACAAGTAGAGCTAACGCCCGGGCAACCTTGGTTAATCCTGGATCCCGGCATACGCCGGGATGACGGAACATACATTAATCAGAGGTTCCCCGTAGACATATCAAGCAAAATTCAGGAGCACTAACATGCAAGATTATCAATCAAGTCTGAGCGACCCTTCCAGCCGCAAGTTCGAGACCTTCTCCTACCTGCCTGAAATGAGCAAGGACGACATCCGCAAGCAGATCGAGTACATCGTCAGCAAGGGCTGGAACCCCGGCATCGAACACACCGAGCCGGAAAACGCCAATGGCCACTACTGGTACATGTGGAAACTTCCGATGTTTGGTGAAACCGATGTTGATGCCATCCTCAAGGAAGTCGAGGCCTGTCATACGGCCCACCCGAACAACCATGTACGCCTGCTGGGCTTCGATAACTTTGCCCAGTCCGCCGGTGCGGCCATGGTGATCTATCGCGGCAAGACTGTCTAGGCTGCAACAGCCTGCGCAATACCCCCGGTCACGTTTCACGCGTGGCCGGGGTCTTCAGGTGGATACACTGTGTTATGAGTAAACCGGATCTGTATGTCGGTGTCGACAACGACATCAACGGTGGTATGACGACCATCGGCAAGATCATCAGGGATGCCTGGGTCTTCGAACTTATCCCTGAAACCGAGACCTGTGAAGGCTGGAACCTGGCCAGGATCGATGCCCTGCTGCAACAGGTAAATACCGAGTGGGACAAGTACGGCTGCCTGGTCAGCCAGTTGCCCGAACCCCTGGCAAAACGTCACAAAGATATTCACGACCGGGCCATTCAGCGCGCAAAGGCGGCAGGGTGGTCGGGTGAACACGAAACAGCGGATGAAGAATCCTGACTTTCAAGAATGAGCGAGTGGAACTGATTATGTCTGATTCAACGGTAGATCCAACGCAATACCTCATCAAGAACGAGCCCTACTACGAGCCTGTCGGCAAGGAAGTCGAACTGTACGAGGCCGCCTACAATGTGCGTATGCCGATGATGCTGAAGGGACCGACCGGCTGTGGCAAGTCCCGCTTCGTCGAGTACATGGCATGGAAACTGGGCCGGCCGCTGATTACCGTCGCCTGTAACGAAGACATGACGGCCTCCGACCTGGTCGGCCGATTCCTGCTCGACAAGGACGGCACCAAATGGCAGGACGGCCCGCTCACCACAGCCGCGCGCATCGGCGCCATCTGTTACCTCGACGAAGTGGTCGAGGCGCGTCAGGACACTACCGTGGTCATCCACCCGTTGACTGACCACCGCCGCTCCCTGCCACTGGACAAGAAAGGCGAGCTGATCGAGGCACACCCGGACTTCCAGCTGGTGATTTCCTACAATCCCGGCTACCAGAGCCTGATGAAGGACCTCAAGCAATCCACCAAGCAACGCTTTGGTGGCCTGGATTTCGATTACCCGGAAAGCACGCTCGAGGTATCCATCGTCACGAAAGAATCAGGCGTCGATCAGGACATCGCAGAAAAGCTGGTGCAGATCGCACACCGTGCCCGCAACCTCAAGGGCCACGGTCTCGACGAGGGTATCTCAACACGCCTGCTGGTCTACGCCGGCCAGCTGATCAGCAAGGGCATTAACCCGGAAGCGGCGTGCAGTATCACCATGATTACACCGTTGACAGATGATCCGGACATGCGTGATACGCTCAATGCCGCCGTGCAGACCTTCCTGGGGTGACCCGGGAAATACCATGTCATCGGTCAAACTCGAAAACTATTCAGAGTTCCTGGAAGAGGCTGTTCCGGAAGTCAGGGATGTGCTCGAATCCACGTTCCAGGAAGCCGCACGTATCATGTCGCCAGCAGGTCTGGCAGACTATCTCGATGGCGCGCGGGCACTGCTCAATCTGCGCCGCGGGCCTGACCTGGTCATTACCTATCTTCAGGAAATGCCACTGGTAGCAAAAGAGTGCGGCGAGGACATTATCCCCGACTGCATCACGGCGGCAATGAAAGTC
>JALVCM010000091.1 GCA_027010005.1 Thiohalobacter sp. | reverse complement strand
CCAGTGGGACGGACTGCGCGACGATGGCCAGTACGCCACCCCGGGTAATTATTTCGTGACTGCCGAAGCCAGTGTGGATGGCCGCAATGAAGCGGTTGAAACATTACTGGCGTCGGAAGTCAGGAGTGTCACATTAAGCAACAGCGGTGGGCTGTTGCTGGATCTTGATGGTATCGGATCAGTGGACTTCAACGAAGTCCGGCAGATCCTGTAACCAATTGGACGAAGGAGAAACATCATGCCGTTTCGTACAGCACTAAGTGGTTTAAACGCAGCATCCTCGGAACTGAGGATTATAGGTAACAACGTCGCGAATGCTGCGACGACGGGTTTCAAGGAATCGCGCGCCGAGTTTGCGGATGTTTTCGCGACCTCGAATCTGGGTGTAACCGCCAATGCTATCGGTACCGGCGTGCGGGTATCCTCGGTCTCGCAACAGTTTACCCAGGGCAACATCGGGTTTACCGATAACAACCTGGATCTGGCCATTAGTGGTCAGGGTTTTCTTATCATGAATGATAATGGCACCAACGCCTATACCCGCGCCGGTGCACTGGGTGTCGACCGCAACGGCTTCGTGGTCAACAATCAGCAGCAGCAACTGACTATTTTCCAGGCGGATATAAACGGAAATATCACCGGCGCAACCGGACCCTTGCAGCTGGATCGGTCTGACATTGCCCCGGCAGCAACCACGACCATTGATGTACAGGCCAATCTGGATGCCTCGGCAAGCGTGCCGACTGCAGCCTTTAGCATCACGGATGCCAGTTCCTATAACAACTCGACATCCCTGACACTCTTCGACAGCCTGGGGTCACCGCATCTCAATACCATGTATTTCCGCAAGACCGCGGACAATACCTGGGATGTCTTCCAGTATGTTGACGGCACTCAGGTAAACACAGGTGCGCCGGCCGGCGAAACCATTACCTTTGACAGCACCGGTAAGATCACCGGCGGCAGCCCGACGACGATGACCTTTACGCCATCTGGTGGTGCGGCAGCAATGACGGTGGACGTGGACTACAACAACACCTCCCAGTTCGGCAGTCCTTTCAGTGTAAACGCACTGACCCAGGACGGTTTTGCAACGGGCCGCCTGAGTGGTATCGATATCAGTGATACCGGTGTTATTACCTCACGCTTCACCAACGGCCAGTCACGCACCCTGGGGCAGATTGCCATTGCCACGTTCAATAACGCACAGGGGCTGCGCCAGCTGGGTGACACCGCCTGGGCCGAAACCTTTGATTCCGGGGCGCCACTGGTAGGCGCGCCGGGTACGGGTTCTGCCGGTCTGATCCAGTCCGGTGCCCTGGAAGGTTCCAACGTGGACCTCACTGAGGAACTGGTCAACATGATTACCGCACAGCGTAATTTCCAGGCCAATGCCCAGGTTATTACCACGGCGGACACCATTACCCAGACCATTATCAATATTCGTTAATAGCGAGCGGGAGTAGCACATGGATCGCGTCGTTTTTGTTGCCGCCAGCGGGGCCAAACAGTTACTGGGCCGGCAGACGGTCAGCAGCAACAACCTGGCAAACGCCAATACGGTCGGTTTCCAGGCAGATATGACGGCATTTCGTACCCGCATGGTACAGGGGGCGGGTTTCAATACCCGTGCTTTCGCCTTTGACCAGAGTGTGGGTGTCAGCGGTGCGAAAGGTACCACCCAGACGACCGGACGGCCCCTGGATGTGGCTGTCAATGGTAACGGATGGATTGCCGTACAGGCGCCGGACGGAAGTGAAGCCTACACACGTGGCGGCAGTCTGCGCGTCAACATCAATGGCCAGCTGACGACTGCAGCAGGTCACCCGGTGCTGGGAACCGCGGGCCCTGTGCTTATCCCTGAATATGAAAATCTGGAAATCGGCAGTGACGGTACTATCAGTGTGAAACCGATCGGGCAACAGCCGGCCACACTGGCCGAGGTGTCCCGTATCAAGATGATTTCGCCACCCCACGCAGAACTGCTCAAGGGTGAAGATGGCCTGTTGCGTATGCGTGACGGCAGTACGGCACCATCCAGCACGGATGTCACCCTGATCAGCGGGTCGCTGGAAAACAGCAACGTGAACAGTGTGGAGGCCATGACAGATATGATCAGCATGGCCAGGCAATACGAAATGACGGTCAAGATTATGTCGACGGCCAAGGAAATGGACGAGAAGGCAACCCAGTTACTGAACATGGGTTAGTCATAAACGGATCAAAGAGGTACTGGTATGAACAAGGCATTATGGGTCGCAAAGACCGGACTGGAAGCACAGCAGACGCGCATGAGCGTGATCTCCAACAACCTGGCCAACGTCAATACGAACGGCTTCAAGCGTGACCGGGCGATGTTCGAGGATATGCTGTACCAGAATATACGTCAGGTCGGCGCCCTGTCATCACAGAACAGTCGCCTGCCGACCGGCCTGCAGCTTGGCACCGGTGTGCGTACTGTGGCAACAGAAAAGATTCATACACTGGGTAACATCGTACAGACTAACAACAGCCTCGATGTCGCGATACAGGGGCGGGGTTTCTTCCAGATTCTCCAGCCGGACGGCAATATCGCCTACAGTCGGGACGGGTCTTTCAAGCTGGACCAGACCGGACAGCTGGTCAATTCCAGCGGCCTTGTCCTGCAACCGGCAATCACAATCCCGAGTGATGCCACCAGTGTCACCATAGGCTCAGACGGTGTGGTATCGGCACTGACCCCGGGCAGCGCCACACCAACCCAGCTCGGCAGCATCCAGCTTGCGGACTTTATCAATCCGACCGGCCTGCAGGCTGTGGGTCAGAACCTTTTTCTGGAAACCGCTTCCAGCGGATCACCCACGACCGGAACGCCAGGCCTGAATGGTATTGGCTCCGTGGTACAGGGCGCACTGGAGACATCCAACGTCAACGTGGTCGAGGAGCTGGTGAATATGATCGAAACACAGCGCGCCTATGAAATGAACTCCAAGGCGATCCAGACGACAGACAGCATGCTGCAGTATGTGACAAACAACCTCTAGGCATGATGCGCAGGTACTTTGAAATGATGTCATCTTCACCAAGTTCGTTGAAACGCCTGCCGGGCCTGTTGGCACTGCTGGTACTGTTTACGCTCGGGGGCTGTGCAACCGCACCATCTCCACGGGACAGCTACCGACCGACCCCGCCGCAGCCTTATATCAGCGAGGAAAGTACGGATGGTTCGATTTATCAGGCATCGCGCGATATCCGCCTGTTTGAAGATGTGAAGGCGCGTCACGTGGGTGACATCATTACCGTTGTCTTACAGGAGAGTACTTCGGCATCCAAGTCTGCCAAGGCGTCCACAGACAAAACCCAGGAAACAGCTATTGCCAGCCCGACAATCCTCGGGGCTTCACCAACGTTCAATGCACCCGGACTGATTCCCCTGGACAGTAACCGGAACAACACGCTGGCGGCAAACCTGAATTCCTCGAATGCATTTGAAGGTGAAGGTGACGCCAGCCAGAGCAACAGCCTGACAGGCAATATTACCGTTACGATTGCAGCTGTTCAGCCCAACGGAAACCTGGTGATCCGCGGTGAAAAGTGGCTGACCCTGAACAAGGGTGAGGAGTTTATCCAGATTTCCGGCATTGTCCGGCCACAGGATATCAGCACCCGCAACACCGTGTTGTCTACCCAGATTGGTGATGCACGGATTACCTACAGTGGCAAGGGATTCCTGGCCGATTCCAACGAGATGGGCTGGCTGGCGAAGTTCTTTAACAGCCCGATCTGGCCTTTCTGACCCGGATGCTATGACTATGCACAGAATACTGTTTATTGTTGTCCTTACCCTGTTGTCCGGCAGCGCATTCGCTGAACGGATCAAGGACCTTACGCACATTGCCGGTGTACGAACTAACCAGCTGGTCGGTTACGGCCTGGTTGTCGGCCTGGATGGCAGTGGTGACCAGACCAGTCAGACACCGTTTACTGTACAGAGCCTGCAGAACATGTTGCAGCAATTCGGTATCACACTGCCACCTGGCACCAATGCGCAGTTAAAGAATGTTGCCGCGGTTGCGGTACACGCGACCCTGCCGGCTTTTGCCAAGGTGGGGCAGACCATCGATGTCACAGTATCTTCCATCGGTAATGCCAAGAGCCTGCGTGGTGGTACCTTGCTGATGATGCCACTGAAGGGTGCCGATGGACGGGTATATGCCATGGCACAGGGTGATCTTCTGGTCAGTGGGCTCAATGCGTCGGGCAGTGACGGATCCAGTGTTACTGTCAACATTCCCAGCGTTGGCAGTATTCCCAATGGCGCGACGGTTGAACGTGTCGTTCACAACCCGTTCCTGAGTGGCGATTCCATCACGCTCAATCTGAATCGCTCTGATTTCACCACGGCCAACCGACTGGCTCGTGCCATCAATGAAACCGTAGGTTCCGGGATTGCACAACCACTCGATGCCGTGTCCATCAAGGTCAGTGCACCACGTGATCCTGCGCAGCGGGTTGCATTCGCATCCATGGTCGAGAATATTATTGTGCAGCCCGGTGAGGCGGCTGCACGGGTGATTGTCAATTCACGAACCGGCACGGTTGTGATCGGTGAAAAGGTTCGTATCCTGCCGGCGGCAATTTCCCACGGGTCACTTGTGGTGACAATCAGC
>JALVCM010000090.1 GCA_027010005.1 Thiohalobacter sp. | reverse complement strand
TGATGCGGTGGATGTAGAGCGCTTGTTTGCGGCAGCAGACCAGCCGGAGGTGCCGCCGACACGGCATTAGCCGGTGACTGCTTACACACGCGGGCCCGGAGTATTTGGGGTCAGAGTAAAAACCTGGAACTTATGATTAGGGAAGCTCTGATTCATTCAGAATTCACGTCATTGCGAGCGAAGCGTGGCAATCTCATACAATGGAATCAGTCTGTTAGAGATTGCCACGTCACTTCGTTCCTCGCAATGACGAATTAATCAGAGCTTCCTTGGTAATATACGTGGGAGTTAATTTTTACTCTGACCCCAAATAGATCTAATGCGCGACGCGGGTATTCTGGCCGCTATAGATAACGCGTACCCGGTCACCCACGGAGAACCGTTCATTGGGTGACAGCGCCTGAACAATGGCAACCGTCCGTCCGTCTTCCATTCTGATCGTGAATTCCACGCCCTGGGTACGCGTTACGCCTTCTTCAATGGCAGCACCGGCTATCCCGCCTGCCACGGCACCAATAACAGCCATCACCTGGCTGGTCTTGCGACCGCCGACACTGCTGCCTGCAATGCCGCCGACGATGGCGCCGGCGCCGCTGCCGATCGGGGTTTTGGTGCCTTCGATCTGGACAGGTCGTAACGACTCGATAACGCCGTATTCAACCTGCTGGACGGTTCGGGCTTCGGAGCGGCTGTAGCTTTCGCCGGACAGGTTCGAAGCACAACCGGCAAGGCCGAGTGTGGTAACCAGGAATATCAATATCAGGCTGTTTTTCATGGGGTTTGGTGGCCTCCGGCCAGTTGTATTTGTCCAGTGTGTGTGGTGCTGATTTATTGTTCAATCATAGATCTTTCTGACACCGCCTGCCAGTTTATGCGGCTCAGTCTTCCAGAATTTCGAGATGCACCGGCTCGGGCTGACCGTCCTCGAAGCGATAGCCCCTCAGTTCCAGTACACCGGTCGTATTCAGCGATACGATCAGGTACAGCACATCCGGGTAGCCAACCTGTTCGATGTCGATGGCGGACGGTTCAGCCGGACTGGTCGGGTGGGAATGGTAAATGGCGAACAGGGTCTCGCCCTGTTCACGCATCTGGCGCATGGCGTCAATTTGCTGTCCGGGGTCCATGGTGAACAGTTTGCCGGGCTCGTCTGCGACATTGGTCACCGGGATACAACGTACGGGCCGACCATCGCGTGCACTGACCAGTCCGCAGACTTCACGTTCCGGTTCGCGTTGTGCCAGGTGGAGTATCTGGTTGACGATGGGGCGGGGCAGGGTGACGTGTTTCATGTTTGATTATTTCCACAGACCGGGCAGGCCGGGTCGCGACGAAGTTTCATGCTGCGCCATTCATTATACAGGCCGTCGAATATCAGCAGGCGGCCACACAGGGTTTCACCCAGGTTGGCCAGTACCTTGATGGCTTCCAACGCCTGGATGCTGCCGATGATGCCGACAACCGGTGACAGGACACCGTTATCGGCACAGGTCTGTTCCGGGTCTTCGCCCTCGCGGTACAGGCAGCGGTAGCAGGGGCTGTCCGGGTTACCGGGCAGGAATACCGAGACCTGGCCTTCCAGGCGAATGGCGGCACCGGAGACCAGCGGGGTAGTCGTTTCGACACAGGCGCGGTTGACGGCGAAGCGGGTATCGAAGTTGTCGCTGGCATCGACGACAAGATCAGCCTGTGCCACTTCGGCGTGTAAGGCTTCACCCTGTAGCCGGGTATGCAGGGCAGTAATGCCGGTATCCGGGTTAAGTGCTGTCAGGGTATTTTTGGCCGATTCGACCTTGGGTTTACCGATGTCATCCTGCTGGTGAAGGATCTGGCGCTGCAGGTTGGAGAGGTCCACCTCGTCGTTATCGGCGATGACCAGGTGGCCGACACCGGCTGCCGCCAGGTACAGCGCGGCAGGTGAACCGAGACCGCCGGCGCCGATCACCAGCACGCGGGCATCCAGCAGGGCCTGCTGGCCTTCAGTGCCAAAGCGGGGGAGCAGGATCTGCCGGCTGTAGCGAAGTAACTGCGTGTCGTCCATAGTGTGACGATACCGGCCGCACCGTTAAAAAAACAGGGTGCAGGGATTTACAGGTAGCGGCGCCAGTGTTCGGGGCGTGCATCACGGCAGCCGTGGCGCTGGCAGATATAGCACTGCATGAAAATATCGCGGGTGCTTTGATCCTGGTCGCGGCGGGCGGCAAGGTTTTCCAGCTCGATGCTTTCGGTGTAGTAATACAGGGCACGTTTTATTTTGGTGAGCAGGTTGTTTTCGAGGTGGAAACCCAGTTCGAACAACAGGGCCTCGATGGTGGACAGATCAATCTGGCGCAGATCATAGCTGACACGAATGGCATTGCGTGAGGGACCGGCCAGGGAGACATCCACTATGCCGTCGATATCCGTCAACGCCATGATGGCGTCGAGTGCCTGTTGCTGCCCCGGGAGTAGGTCGCGGAAAGCGACTTCCCGATGTTTGAGGGTGTCCGGGTCGGGATGTTCCATGAAGAAATCCTATACCAAATACAGGGGAGTCGCGAGTCGGGTGTCAGGTGGTTTTTCTGGCGTGGCTGACCCGTTCGTGTCCGGCCAGGTCGCGGAAGCTACTGATTTCTGATAATCCATTATCTTTCAACAGATTGCAAACCTCTTTGGCTTGCTCGAACCCGTGCTCCAGCAGGATGCGCCCGGCCGGTTTCAGTACGCGCATGGCAGCGGCTGCCAGCTGTTCCAGGTCATCCAGGCCGTCCATTCCGGCGCTGAGTGCGCTGCGTGGCTCAAAACGGACGTCACCCTCGACCAGGTGCGGATCCTGTTCGGCGATGTAGGGCGGGTTTGAAACCAGTGCGTCGAGGCACTGGTCGGCAACGGCATCACACCAGTGGCCGGTGAAAAAATGAATATTGCCCAGGCCGAGTCTTGTCGCATTGTGACGCGCCACCACCAGGCACTCCGGCGAGCGATCACTGGCAAAAATCTGCCAGTGCGGACGTTCGTGTGCCAGTGCCAGGGCAATGGCACCGCTGCCGGTACCGGCATCGAGAACCTGTAACGGCTTGTCAGCGGGTAGCAGCGCCAGTGTCTGTTCGACCAGCAGTTCCGTGTCCGGTCGCGGGATAAGCGTGTGTTCGCTGACTTCAAGCGGCAGTGACCAGAACTCGCGCTGGCCGGTCAGGTAGGCAACGGGTTGCCCCTTGCGGCGTGCCTCCACCAGAGCGGTAAAGCGGTTCAGTTGCCCGGTATCAAGCGGTGCTTCGGGCCAGGCGTGCAGGTGACTGCGGGGTTTGCCGAGTACGTGCATCAGCAGGACTTCGGCATCCAGTTGCGCGGAATCACTGTGCTGCAGTTGCTCGCGGGCCTGCTGCAACGCCTGTGCGATGCTGGTCACCGGACGTTCAGCTGTCCTGCGTGCTGAGTTCCGCCAGTCGGTCGGCCTGGTCTTCACTCAGCAGGGGTTCAATGATCGAATCGAGGGCACCCTGCATGACGTCATCCAGCTTGTACAGCGTCAGGTTGATGCGGTGGTCGGTGATTCGGCCCTGCGGGAAGTTGTAGGTACGGATACGCTCCGAACGGTCACCGCTGCCGACCAGCTTGCGGCGTGTCTCACTTTCCTCACTGTGACGTTTTTCATCTTCCGCCGCCTGCAGGCGCGAGGCCAGCAGTGACAGTGCGCGGGCGCGGTTCTTGTGCTGTGAGCGTTCGTCCTGGCACTCCACGACCACACCGGTTGGCAGGTGAGTGATACGGACGGCCGAGTCGGTCTTGTTGATGTGCTGGCCGCCGGCACCGGAAGCCCGGTAGGTATCGACCTTGAGGTCCGCCGGGTTGATGTTGATGGCCTCTGTTTCCTCGGCTTCGGGCAATACCGCAACGGTGGCAGCCGAGGTGTGAATGCGTCCCTGCGATTCGGTTTCCGGTACTCGCTGCACACGGTGTACGCCGGATTCGAACTTGAGCCGGGCGTACACGTCATTACCGCTTATGCGCGCAATAATCTCCTTATAGCCGCCGTGCTCACCCTCGCTTTCACTGAGAATCTCGACGTTCCAGTGCTGTGTTTCTGCGTAGCGGGAGTACATACGGAACAGGTCGCCGGCAAAGATTGCCGCTTCATCACCGCCTGTGCCGGCACGGATTTCCAGGTAGACATTTTTGTTGTCGTTGGGGTCTTTCGGCAGCAGGTGTTTCTGCAACTCCATTTCCAGTGCCTCGCGGCGCTGGCGGGCATCTTCCAGTTCCTCGCTGGCCATGTCGCGCAGGTCGGGATCCGGGTCCCTGAGCATTTCCTGTGCGGTGGCTTCATCTTCACGCGCCTGTTGCAGGGACTCGAAACAGCTTACCACCGGGGTGATCTGTGCATATTCCTGTGACAGTTCACGAAAGCGGTCGTTGTCAGATATGACATCCGGGTCGGAGAGTAATGCGCTGACTTCCTCGGCGCGTTCGACAACGGTCTGCAGTTTGTTTTCCAGAGAAGGGTTCACGATGTGTCTTTGTTGTTATCTATGTCAAACAGTACCAGTGCGGCATCGAGCAGGTTGTTGTCGCCATTCTCGGCGGCTTCGCGAATGCGCACGCTGGGTGAGTGGGTGAGTTTGTTGGTCAGCGTATTGGCCAGGAATTCCAGTACCTGCTGCGGGTCCTTGCCGCCTTCGAGCA
>JALVCM010000089.1 GCA_027010005.1 Thiohalobacter sp. | reverse complement strand
AGGGCTACGTGGAAGCCACCCGTTATGCCGATATACGTACCTTGATGGATGCCTGGGGTGTGCGGCTTGCCACAGGGTATGTTGCAGTCGACCGTCGAGCAGCAACCAGTGTCATGACCAGCCGGGGAACACCGGTCGATTATGTGGTATGGATGACACTTCGCGAACCGCTTTTCAACCCGGAAGACTTCGTCACAGCAGACCTGAAAACCCTGGTGATGGCGAGCTCGGGCTATCTGCTTGAAATGCCGGAGGCAACCACCCGTATTACGCCACTCGTTCAGACCACTGACCAGGCCATGCAACTGGAATCCGGTTATGTGAAATACGGCACCAAACCCACTGACCTGTTGCAAACCTATTCAGCGGGTGGGACGCCGTTGGTGCTGGCGGCACGTGTCCGCGGTAATGTCCGCTCTGCTTTCCCCCAGGGTATTGACGGCGTACAGCCTGACAGGCAGCTGCAGAAATCGAGTGAGCCGGTCAATATTATTGTCGTCGCCGACAGCGATATGCTCGATGACCGCTTCTGGGTCGATTTCCGTGACTTCTACGGCAGGAACGTTGCGGTCACGCGTGCAGATAATGGTGCGTTCCTGATCAATGCACTGGAGAACCTGAGTGGCAGTAATGACCTGATCAGTTTGCGAAGCCGTGGACGTTCTGCAAGGCCGTTTATAAAGGTTGCTGCACTGAAAGAAGAAGCGGAGAAACAGTTCCGCGCCAAAGAACGCGCCTTGCAGATCAGGCTCAGTGAGACAGGACAGAAGATCAGTGACCTTCAGAAGCAGCAACAGGGTGAAGGCGCTGTGATCGTGAGTGCCGAGCTGCGCGATGAGCTGGGCAAGTTCCGCTCCGAGCAGATCAGGACCCGCAAGGAGTTACGTAATGTACAACTCAACCTGACCCGGAGCATACAAAAACTGGGTGCCTGGTTGAAAGTGATCAATATCGGCCTTGTCCCCTCGCTGGTTATCCTGGTGGCCACGGTGCTCGGGCTGGTAAGTGTGAGGCGCATGCGCCAGGCGACAAAATTACATCGATGAAAAATGCCGTCCTGATCCTGATTGTTTCTGTGCTGTCGATAGCCGTTGGTGTGTACCTGCTGGTCACAGGTACACCACAGACGGGTGGACAGGAAGCTGATATTCAGCGGTTGTTTCCGGATCTTGAAAACAGGCTGAATGATATCAGCCGTATCCGGGTGGAGACCGGGGGACAGGCATACAATGTCATAAAGGACGCCACGCAGTGGTCGCTTCCCGACAAGGGCGGGTTCCCGGTTATGTTTGAACAGGTCAAACCCTTGCTACTTGCTATTGCGCAGCTGGAGAAAGTCGAACCAAAGACCGGCAAACCGGAGAACTATGCACGGCTGGGCGTGCAGGAGCCTGACACGGATTCGGATAATGTCAGGCTGGAACTGTATCTGGCCGATAACGAAAGGGTGGCTTCACTCATCATCGGCTCGACAAGGCCGGGTCTCATTACCGGAGGCAGGGATGGAATTTATGTACGCGTATCGGGTGACAACCGCGCCTGGCTGGTGGCAGGCAACCTTGACCTGCCGATGCGTCAGGTCGACTGGGTTGATCGCCGGATCATTCACATCAAGCCCAAACAGGTAAAGCGTATCACCATCATCCACCCGGATGGCGAACGTCTTGTTATCGGGAAAGCCTACAAGGGCGCAGCCGGTTTCAGTGTGATCGAAAATGCCGATGCGGCTGCGAAAAAAAGCCGTGATGAAATCAATTCACTGGCGAGGGCGCTGGCCGGCCTGGACCTGATCGATATGCGTACACGTTCTTCTGCTAATCCATCTGATAGCGAAACCGTGACCGCGGTATTTGAGACCTGGGACGGGTTGCAGGTCACGGCAACCACGCGGCAGCACGACAGGCAGGTATGGGCCTGGTTCGACCTGGGCGGTGATGTGTCAGAAATACCTGGGGATACCCGTAAAAGACTCGAGGGCTGGAGCTACCGCTTGCCTGCTTCACCGGCACGGAAATTACGTGCCAGGTAGCCAGGGATTCATTGCGAGCGCAGCGCGGCAATCTCATGCTATGGGATCATTCTGTTAGAGATTGCCGCGTCACTTCGTTCCTCGCAATGACGGATTAAGCGGTTTTCTCTAGAGTTGCTGATTGATCACGATATTGATGCTGTCCGGTGGACGAATTGTCGACACCGGTTCCTGTACACCCTGCAAGTCGCCCGCCGCCGGCATGGCCTGGCCGGATTTTGAAATCCTCGCACCCACACTGACCTGCGGGAAACGTGACAGTACCATTGCCGGTGACATGGCCATGGAGTCATCCAGTGTCACGGTGACCGGCAGGTCACGCACCTGCTTGCGCACTATCGCCAGGGGCATGCGTGGCCCTTTTACAGCGCGTGCGTAAATAAACAGGGTGTCATCCGGTGCCACATTGCCCTTCAATGTCGGATCGAGTGTCACCGTAACCCGGAGGGATGCACTGGCTGCTGCGCTATCAGTCCTGGACGGGGTTTGATCTGCAGGTGCAGTGATACCGAGTTTTGAGCGGGCCATTTGAATCTGTTGTTGCAGGACCCTGGCGGTATCACTGCCGGGTTGTGTCTGTGAAGCAACAGCCTGCCAGTTTTCCAGTGCCTGCTGATAGTCGCCACGCTGGTAATACCAGTGGCCGAGCAGCCACAGTCCTTTGGGATTGTCCGGTTGCTGTGCCAGTGCCTGTTTCAGCATGGCGCCTGCCTTGTCACCAAAATTGCCGTTATCCAGGGCAACCAGAGTATCGGCATAGTCGATCAGCAATTCAGGGGTGTCGCCGCCGTACTTGCGTGCCTGTTCATAGGCCAATGCCGCCTCGTCAAAGCGGCGCAGTGAGGCATAGCTGCGTGCCAGCAACAGCCAGCCATCCGGGTGATCCGGCTCCTTGTCCAGGCGTTGTGCGAGCTCTTCCAGTATGGTGTTGATTTCGTGTTCTGTCGGCATGCTGCCGGTGTTTTTGTTGGCGGCCTGTGCAGCTTGTGATGCCTGTTGATCCGTGTCGGGGACGCCCAGTTGCAGATAGAGAAAAACAGCCAGCAGCGGGATGGCAGGCAGCAGTACTGCCAGCACCCAGCGGCCACTCCGTGAATGATCCTGTGCCTTGTCTGTCCCTTCGTCGATTGCGTTGAGCAGTTCGCGTTCGAGGTCGTGGCGGGCTGACTCGAAGGCATTGGCATCCAGTTTACCGGACTCCATATCGGCCCTGAGTTCGGTGAGTTGTTCACGGATCATAGCGGTATTGAGCTGGTCGCGGTCAATATCGGCCCTGCGCCGGCCACGCAGTACCGGCACGGCAATGAACGAGAGTGCAAGAATGGCCATGCTGCCAGCCAGCAGCCAGAAAAGGGTCATGCAGACTTGTCCTCGTGGTTGTCGTCGCCAAGCAGTTGCTTCAGGCGCTGCTGCTCCTGTTCGGAAAAGCGAGCTTCCGGTTGTTGCCGGCGTTGCCTGACGGTGTACAGCAGTACCACCAGTCCCGCCGCGAGCAGTCCGAACGGGCCATACCAGAGTATCCAGGTTTCAGGTTTGAGCGGCGGGTTGTACAGCACAAAGTCACCATAACGCGCCACCAGGAAGTCGATGATCTCCTGGTCACTCTTGCCCTGGTCCATTAACTCATAAACCTCGCGTCGCAGGTCGTGCGCAAGATCCGCATCCGAATCCGCCAGTGACTGGTTCTGGCACACCAGGCAGCGTAATTCGGAGATCAGCGACTTGAAGCGGGTTTCATCGACGTTGCCGGTAAAATCGAAAGCTTCCAGCCCGGCAGCCTGGACTGGCGAGAACAGGGCGACAGACACGGCCAGGCAAGCAAAGAGAACCATGCGGAGGCTCCCGTCATACCGGCGCAGGCCGGTATCCATGCGGTCCGTTCTGGATACCGGCCTGCGCCGGTATGACGAGGGGTAAAGCCGCTTCATCCCTTTTCCTCACGCAGTTTTTTGACCAGTGGCAGGATTTCCTGCTCAATGGCATCCCGCGTCAGTGGCCCGATATACTTGTGACGGATTACGCCCTGTTTGTCGATGACAAAGGTTTCCGGCGTTCCGTACACACCCCAGTCGATACCCACCCGGCCCTCGGCATCAAAGGCATTGGCGACGTAGGGATTTCCAAAGCGTTGCAGCCACTGTTCCGCGGCCGGACGCTTGTCCTTGTAGTTGAGACCATAGACCGGCACACCGAGCTTGCTCAGTTGCATGAGCAAGGGATGTTCCTGGCGGCAGGCGACACACCAGGTTGCCCACACGTTGAACAGCGTGACTTTGCCCTTGAGGTCTGCATTGCTGAGTGACTGTTGCGGTTGTTTCAGCCTGGGCAGGTTAAAGGCCGGGGCAGGTTTGTCGATCAGCGGCGAGGGCACTCGCTTGGGATCAATACCGAGGCCTTTGTAAAGCAGTGCGGCCAGCGCAAGAAAGACCAGCAGCGGCAGGAGATAGCGGAAAAATGCCGGCATCAGGCCTGACCTCCGGCCGCCAGTGCGCCACCCGGGGCATCACCGCGCAGTTTTGCCAGTACCCGCAGGCGGTAGCGCGGGTCTGACGCGGCCAGCAGTCCGCCGAGGGCCATCAGTAACCCGCCCAGCCAGATCCAGCGCACCATCGGTTTGTAATACAGACGTAGTGCCCAGTCACCGCCA
>JALVCM010000088.1 GCA_027010005.1 Thiohalobacter sp. | reverse complement strand
ATTTTATACAGGCTCGGCCTGTCGCATTAATGTTACTGATTTTATATCTTAAATAGCAGTAAAACCATAGCTATAGAACACCTGGAAGGGCCAGATACCGGTTATTTATAACCATGTATAATCAATAACATGGCGCCCGGATGAATAATGAACTTACATGGCATTTTGATGCTGCAGTAGTTGAATGGCTGATCATTCTCGCGATGCTGGTTATTCTGTCTGTTGTGGGTGCAGCGGTTACACGTCGATCACTTGTTGTATTCAGAAAACCGGGGGGGCAGTCTGGCGAGACGGTTTCCAGACCGGAAACCTGGCATGCTGAAAGCGTAGAAACAGTCTTTGAAAACCTCAAAACAATGGCCGATGGCCTTCCGGAAGAGGAAGCGAGTAACAGACTTTCAGAATATGGGCCAAATCTGCTCCCGGAACCGAAGACACGAAGTCCGCTAATACGATTTTTCTACCAGTTCCATAATGTCCTGATTTATGTGCTGATGGCAGCAAGCGCGGTGACTGCCATGCTGGGGCATTGGGTAGATACGGGTGTGATCATAGGCGTTGTTCTTGTCAATTCCATAATCGGATTTATCCAGGAAGGCAAGGCCGAGAACGCATTGAAAGCCATACGACAGATGCTCTCTCCGAACGCATTGGTGCTGCGCGATGGTCGGCAAGTAACAATCCCGGCTGAATCGCTGGTACCCGGTGACGTCGTGTTACTACAGTCTGGCGATAAGGTACCTGCGGACCTGCGCCTGTTCCGTGTCAAGGAATTACAGATCCAGGAAGCGATTTTGACGGGTGAGTCGGTGCCAGTAGAAAAGATCACGGCTCCTGCAGCAAGAGAATCAGTACTCGGCGATCGCCTTTGCCTGGCCTATTCGGGCACCCTTGTGACCCACGGCCAGGGGGCCGGCGTGGTGATTGCAACTGGTGCACAAACTGAGATTGGCCGTATCAGCACCCTGGTATCCGAAGTTGAGTCAGTAACAACCCCGCTACTGCGACAAATGGCCCAGTTTGGTCGCTGGCTCACAGCAGCCATCCTGGGGGTCGCTATGATTACCTTTGCTTTTGGTTCACTGGTCCGGGATTATGCAGTCACTAAAATGTTTCTTGCCACGGTCAGCCTGATGGTAGCTGCGATCCCCGAAGGTCTACCGGCCATCATGACTATCACTCTGGCGATCGGTGTACAGCGGATGGCACGGCGCAGTGCCATTATCCGCAGGTTACCTGCTGTTGAGACACTGGGGGCGGTCACGGTGATTTGTTCGGACAAAACCGGCACCCTGACACGCAATGAAATGACAGTACGCATGATTGCCACCTCCGGCAGTCTGTTTGAGTTTGGCGGCACGGGCTACGACCCACACGGTGCAATATCCCAGTTGAACAGAGAGCCCGTTCAGAAAGCACGCTCACTGCTGCTGGACACAGTTCGGGCTGCCGTGCTTTGTAATGATGCATCACTGGAACAAAAAAATGGTGAATGGCTTGTCCATGGCGACCCGATGGAAGGGGCACTTCTGGTGACCGGCCTGAAAGTCGGACTGGATATTGAGGTTGAGGGCAAGCAATACCTGCGCACTGATCTGATTCCCTTTGAATCCGAACATCGTTTTATGGCAACACTCCATCACAGTCACACTGGTGACGCCTTTATCTTTCTTAAAGGTGCACCTGAACAAGTACTGGAGATGTGTGACTGGCAGAGAGCCGCTGATGGCGATCTGCCCCTGGACAAAAGTTACTGGTTGACCCGTATCAATGAAATGGCACAACAAGGCCAGCGGGTGTTGGCCATTGCTGTCAAGCCGGTCAACTACGAGCAAACCGGGCTGACATTCCATGATGTGGAAAATAACCTGATCATGCTGGGTCTGTTTGGCCTGATCGATCCCCCTCGCGAAGAGGCAATTAAATCGGTACAGGCCTGCGGCAAGGCAGGCATTCGGGTAAAAATGATCACTGGTGATCATGGGGTCACGGCACGTGCTATCGCACGTCAGCTGAAGCTGGTCAATACCGACGATGTGCTCACCGGCCAGGAACTCGAATCAATGAGTGAAGACGAGTTACGGCAGCATGTCCAGGATGTTGATGTCTATGCGCGTGTCAATCCTGAACACAAGCTGCGCCTGGTAAAACTGTTACAGGAACAGGACCTGATTGTGGCAATGACGGGTGATGGTGTAAATGATGCGCCGGCGCTGAAACGTGCAGACGTCGGTATTGCCATGGGTCAAAATGGTACTGAAGCAGCCAGGGAAGCTGCCGAAATGGTACTGGCTGATGATAACTTCGCCTCTATTACCCACGCTGTGGAGGAAGGCCGCACAGTCTATGACAATCTTAAAAAGGCTATTCTTTTTATTCTGCCGACCAATGGCGGCGAGGCACTGATCATTCTGGCAGCCATCCTGTTTGGCTTTCACCAGCTGCCGTTAACACCGGTACAGATACTCTGGGTGAATATGGTAACAGCAGTGACCCTGGGACTGTCGCTGGCCTTTGAGCCACCAGAGAAGGACGTCATGCGACGCCCACCGCGCAACGCCTATGAACCCATGCTTTCGCCTTACCTCATCTGGCGTATTGCATTTGTCTCTGTCATCCTGATGTGTGGAACCTTCGCTCTTTTTTTATGGGAAATAAAGCAGGGTGGCAATACCGAGCATGCGCAAACGGTCGCCGTAAATACACTGGTGATGTTCGAGATTTTTTATTTGTTCAGTTCACGTTATATCACTGCCTCTGTATTCAGCCTGGAAGGATTGACCGGAAATCGGTATGTCCTGACTGCCATTGCCATACTGATCGTCTTACAGATTATTTTTACCTACGCTGCGCCGTTTCAGTCCCTGTTCGGCACCAGGGCCCTTGATTTCAATATCTGGTTACGCATTATTCTGGTAGCCTCTTCAGTGTTATTTCTGGTTGAGCTGGAAAAGTATCTGGTTCGGCGCAGGATAAGGCGCAGATAGAAAGACAATCTATCAAATTTGATCCCCGGGTTGAAACAAACCCTGATATACAGTACATATCACAACAATTTCTTGCACTCAGGGCTGAACCCCTTTACTTTTCAGGTAACGCAGGCACCAGGCTTCCGAATTTGCGGAAAAATTATGGAAAAAGAAAGCACTTCAACTAACGAGCACGAACCAGGACAGGACTGCCAGCTTACGAGAGATAGCAAAAAATCAAAAGGACACATCTTGCAGAAAACATTTCTTTCACGGTTTCTTAAACTTGAAGCAGCTGGCGGCATTATTCTTATGTTCGCGGCCATGCTTGCCCTGGTCTTTGCAAATACACCGCTTTACTCCTGGTATGTCCTGTTTCTTGATACACCAGTGGAGATCCGGATCGGCGCATTCGAAATTGCAAAACCCCTGCTACTCTGGATAAACGATGGACTGATGGCTGTTTTCTTTTTTCTCATCGGCCTGGAACTGAAGCGTGAACTGATTGAAGGGGAGCTCTCTGACAGACGCAACATTATTCTTCCCGGTATCGGGGCAATTGGTGGTATGGCAATTCCTGCCATAATCTACAGCTATTTTAATTTTTATGACGCAACTGCCATGAAAGGCTGGGCAATACCTACAGCTACCGACATCGCCTTTGCCCTGGGTGTGTTGTCATTACTGGGCACCAGGGTTCCCGTCAGTATAAAAATATTCCTTACGTCACTGGCTATATTTGATGACATTGGCGCCATTATCATCATTGCCGTCTTTTACACGGCGAAAGTATCACTAGTATCGTTTGTTGTTGTTGCATTTTGTATTCTGCTGCTTGCCTGGCTGAACAAGCGTAACCCGGACTCGACCAGTCTTTATATATTAATAGGTGTCGTTATGTGGGCGGCCGTACTGAAATCCGGCGTTCACGCCACACTGGCCGGCGTAGTACTGGCCATGTTTATCCCCATGAAGTCCAGGACTAACAGGCACTATTCACCCTTAAAGAGTATGGAACACGACCTGCACGCTGTCGTGGCCTTTTTTGTATTACCGGCATTTGCATTTGCCAATGCGGGTATCAGCTTCAGTGGCGCCGGGAGCGACCAGATATTTCACAATGTCCCCCTGGGCATCACGCTTGGCCTGTTCTTCGGCAAGCAAGCAGGTGTGTTTGGTTTTTGCTGGCTTGCCATCAAACTTGGCCTGACCCGTTTGCCGGATGGTATTTCCTGGACCTCGTTGTACGGTGTGGCCGCTTTATGTGGTATCGGTTTCACCATGAGCCTGTTTATCGGCTCGCTTGCGTTCGAGGAAACAGGTGTCAATCTGATGTTCGATGAACGCCTCGGTATCATCCTGGGTTCCCTGGCATCCGGCATCCTGGGTTACATTGTATTAAACAAAAGCCTGCCCGGCGGGGTCAGAACCTCTCTCAGGAGCGACTGAACCAGCTCAGGCCTTCCTGTGATACGAGGTATATTTTCCCGCGCGAAAGCCTGATGCATTCCTGGTGTTCCAGATCTTTCAGGATGCGGCTGACCATTTCCCGTGTCGTACCGAGCTCCCGGGCTACCTCTGCATGGGTTTTAAGCAATGGCCCTCCCCCGGATCGTTCAAACAGCTGGCCCAGCAGGCAGGCGAGCCGAAGCTCGAGTCGCTGGAATGTCACCTCGGAAACAAGGCGGACAACGTCCCCGATACGTC
>JALVCM010000087.1 GCA_027010005.1 Thiohalobacter sp. | reverse complement strand
ATCGGTATCCCAACTGCGCATGTGCAGGTCTCGCTGCGGGAATGGTATCTCGATACCGGCCTCGCGGAAGGCGCGATCAATGGCAAAGTTGAGGTCACTGATCACTCTCACCCGCTCGTCGATATTGTGGATATAACAGCGTAATTCGAACGCCAGAGCGCTGTCGCCAAATTCACGGAACAACACACGTGGTTCGCCTGTAGTCCCGTCGGTAATGACTTTCGGGTTTTCTGTCGCAACCTGTAACAGGATTTCTTTCACCCTGTCTGTATCACTACCATAAGCGACTCCGACCGGGACCCGGATACGACCGCGCATATCGTAAAGCATCCAGTTGGTGACCTGGTTCGAAATAAGTTCCGAGTTGGGCACAATGACATCGGCGCGATCAAAGGTCTGGATCTGTGTGGAACGGATACGGATACGCTTGACATAACCCTCTGTCCCCCCCACGACGACCCAGTCGCCGGTCTTGATGGGGCGCTCGAACAAAAGTATCAGGCCGGAAACAAAATTATTGACAATATTCTGCAGCCCAAAACCGATACCAACAGAAAGTGCACCGGCAATAATAGCAAGGTTGGAAAAGTCGACACCGGAAATGCCCAGCCCGACCAGAATCGCCACAGTAATCAACAGGTACCCGCTGATGGTAACCAGTGCCTCGTGGGCCCCCCGTTCCATCCGTGCCCGACTCAACCAGCTGCTATCGAGCTTCGCCCGTATCCAGCCAGCCAGTGCCACAAGCACCGCAAAGCTGACAATAGCGAGGAGGAGTCGTACCGGCACAATCTTGAGCGAGCCCACGTCAAAACCACTCATGAACCAGTCACTGATCTGTTTGAGTGTTGCGTCGGATGCTCCCCAGACCCGCAGGACTGCCAGTGCCGCCACACCCCAGAGTAACAGTGCCGTGGTAATCCGGATCCAGGTCAGCCCGGGGAAATGCTCACCCGCTTTAACACCAAGCACTCTCCGGATAGAACGTGTCTGGCGGCGGCGGCCTTCATCCAGTGAATCATATAATTCCCGCAGTAACCGGCCGACAAAGAGGGTTACCGCCACGACCAGCGACGTCCCCAGCAGGATACGCAACACTGTAACCGACAGATTTCGGTAACCGGCCCACTCTGCTGCCAGCGCGCCAAGCAGCACCAGTATCAACAACCAGTTGATAAAGCGTACACCGGAGAGACCCGGCAAACGCATGATCAGCCATAAGGCCCAGATCAGGTTCAGCGCCAGGAAGGCAGCAAAAACACCCCGTGCCAGCAGAAAGGCAGACTCAGGCAGGCTCTGTGCGAGCAGTGTGTAAAACAGTAAAACACCTACGTAGGCCAGCAATGCAAGTACTGTCAGTCGCCTTGATAACTGTCTGGCCAGCGCAGCTGGCACCTGAACAAACAGAACACCGGGCTGGTGTGGTGCCAGGAACAGCTGTATTACCGTAACGGCAAGCAGATAAAACGGCAACACATACGATGCAATATTAATGAATGGAACCGGCCTGATATCCCCTGTCATATTGTACAAGGTGACGGCGAGCACACTACTGGTGATAAGCCACGGAAGGTGGTGCGACACGGTGCTGACCAGCGCACAAGAGAAGCGTCCGGTCAGATCATCGGCCCATCTGCCGGAGCTGGCACGCTGCAACAGTCGTAAACGCAGCCAGAGACCGGCAACGAAGCTGACAACGGCAAGCATTGCCAGCACCGCCCAGTCATCCGGCTCAAGGCGCGAAATACCACTATGCCTGCGTATAAAATCCTTGCTCGCCGACAGCCATTGCGCCGGTTCCTGCCAGTTGTCCATCAGCAGTACACCGATATTTGTCCCTTTCGCAGACAACCGGCGGGCAAGTAATTCCTTGGTTTCCTGGCTGATGCTTTTTTGCAGCTCTTCACTGCGAAGCACCAGTAAACGGCAACCCGCAAGGTCACGCTCGATGTCCTTTATCTCACGTTTGACCTGGTTACGTTTACGTGTGACATCTCCGGGCTCACCTGCCACATATTCGCCCAGACTGACCAGATCCTCTTCCAGCTTCTGTTGTTTTGCTTCACCCTGCTTGACACAATCCAGCGCCAGGGGGCGGCCGGCAGCAATCTTGCGCGCCCATTTTTCCAGTGATTCACTGTCAACTGTTTTCCTGGCAAGACCTGACTCGATACTTTTAAGCGTCTTGCCAAATGTCTTTAGATCTACGTCTTGCGCAATCACCGGGGAAGCAAAAGCCACCACCAGTAACAGTGATGTGATCCGCAACAGAGTCGCAAGATAACGTGAGTCGTACATCATGCGCGTTACCCCTCAGTGGAAGCTGGATGCTGCAGCTTCAATGTGTCCAGGAAACGCCGGATTTCCCCCAGCATTTCACTGTATCCGGGATTCCAGGTGAGACGGCGAATGACTCTGCAGTCACCGGATTCTTCAAACATCTCACCAAGACAATCTTCCTCACCGGCCTTGCAGAGCCTGTACTTGTCCGGGTCAAGCCGATAGTAGTGCGTACAGAAGCGCAGTGCACCCTGTTCCCCATAGTGGGGATTCTCCGGCGATTGCAGTAATGACATGTGTGAATAGCTGCGAATGCGCTGGTCGGGGAAACTGGCTTTGACAATCTTTACGCCTGCCGGGACAAGAGGCTGACCGGTGCTGTAATAGAGCATCTGTTTGGCTACGCACTTCTGCCGTGCAAACCAGTCAAGAATTGCAGGGCCGTTTATCGTAGCATCATTTTCGCTTGCCGCCACAAACAGGGGGGTATTCAGCTCGGTGAGCGCGGCCAGGCGCTTTTGTGCTTCGGTCAACCGGTAAACTTCACAAATTGCCCGGTTGGCCAGCGATTCATACTTAAAGCAGTCACTATCCGGCTGCACATCGAACCAGGCTGCGCGTTGCCACCAGTGGCCTGCTGCCGCGAGCGGGCAGACGGCACGCACCAGCGGTGTAATACGGATAGCAGGCGCGAACAGGAACAGGGCGCTGAAGCGTGGCGTTTGCAGGGCCTGGTAAAGACTCAGTATGGCACCGAGTGAAAAACCCAGCAGGTAGAGTTCATCACAATCATCCGCGACCAGGTCAATCAACCGGCGCTGTGCCTTTACCCAGTCCTGCCAGCTCACATCCAGCAGGTCACCGGGGCGGGTGCCATGACCAGGCAGCTGCACGGACAGTACCTGAAAGCCCTGCGACTGAAACCATCCGCCAATATCACGCATTAAAAACGGTGCGTCGGTGAGACCGTGTGTCATTACAATGGTCCGCCGCGTTCTGTCACTGTTTTCCGGTGACAGCAGGAACGGGCTGTTGCCGTCGATAATCGACTCACGGTTTTCTGTATCGAGGTCTGTGCGCGAGGCAGCCACCCGCTGCCGGCACAGCTGCAGGTAATCATCGAGTGAGTTGACACCCTGCATCCATTCCCGAGCCGGCGTTTTCAGACGGTGTCGTTCGGACAGTTCACCCGTTGCACTCAGCAGACCCAGCAGACTTTGCAGGTGTCCCATACCGGCCTGTCAGCTCTCGCCGTCCAGGAGCCGTCGCACAGGCGCATAGGAACGGCGGTGCATGGGCGTAACACCAAGAGTACGCAGTGCCTCGAGGTGTGCCTTGCTGGGGTAGCCCTTATGGCTGGACAGGCCGTAGCCGGGGTATTGCACATCCAGCGCGATCATTTCCCGGTCACGGCTGACCTTGGCGATGATCGATGCCGCACTGATAGCAGGCACCCGGTCATCCCCTTTTATGATCGCTTCACAGGGATGCCTCAGTTCGGGACAACGGTTACCATCGACCAGCACACGTTCCGGTTCAATCGACAGGCCATCGACGGCTCGGCGCATGGCCAGCAGGCTGGCCTGCAGGATATTAATGCGGTCGATCTCCTCGACTTCGGCACGGCCCAGCGACCAGGCCAGTGCACATTCACAGATTTTATCGAACAGGGCATCACGCCGTTTTTCGCTGAGTTTTTTGGAATCACGAAGACCCTGTACAGGTCTTTGCGGATCGAGAATCACCGCAGCTGCCACAACAGGGCCGGCCAGCGGGCCACGCCCGACTTCATCCACGCCGGCATACCGGATAGCGGGGTCCACGAAATACAGTTCGGTTTGTTCAGCCACCTGCTATCTCCAGAATGTGCTGTGCGGCGCACGCGGCGGCATCGCGTTTCAGATCGCGGTGAACCGCGGCAAAGGGGGCGACCTGGTTCGCTGCCCGCCCGGGGTCCTGCAGCAATGCAAGCAGTCCCTCTGCCAGGCGTGCTGGCGTGGCATCCTGCTGCAGGTACTCCGGTACCTGCATTCGCCCCAGTAAATGATTCGGCAACGAAACATACGGGCTTTTCAGCAAGCGCCTCACCAGTGGCGCGCTCAACGGGTGCAGCCGGTAGGCCACCAGCATCGGCCGGCCAACCAGCAGACACTCCAGAGCCGCCGTACCGGATGCCAATAATACCGCATCAGAGGCCTGCATGACGTTGCGCGCCTGGCCCTCGAACAAAGTAACCGGTAAATCTCCATAACCTGCCGTGGTAGCCAGAAGTTCCTTGCACTGCCGGTATATTCCGCTGTTGGTGGCAGGAACCAGGAAAGTGATATCACTGACCTGCTGTCGACAGCGCCGTGCCGTTTCCAGGAAGAGCGGAAACAGGCGCCTGACCTCACTGTGCCGGCTCCCTGGTAACAGGGC
>JALVCM010000086.1 GCA_027010005.1 Thiohalobacter sp. | reverse complement strand
GCCTCAAAACCCTGCTCGACCACGATATCAGCCTGCTGGCCTATCACCTGCCACTGGACGCGCACCCGAAGCTGGGCAATAACGCCTGCCTGGCACAGCGTTTCGGGCTGGACATCCAGGGCTGGTTCGGTGACGGGCAGGGGCCCGAGCTGGCCTGTGAAACGACCCTGGAGCAACCCGTCTCCGCCAGCCGGCTGGGTACACAGATCGGCCTGGCGCTGGGACGGGAAGCACAGCATATCGACGCCGGGCCGGCGCAAGTCAGCCGTATCGGCTGGTGCAGCGGCGCCGCCCAGGGTTACCTGGAAGCCGCCGCCCGGCGCGGGCTGGATGCCTTTATCAGCGGGGAAATCTCTGAATCGACGGTACATATCGCCCGCGAGTACGGCATCCACTATTTTGCCGCCGGTCACCACGCCAGCGAGCGCTACGGGGTGCAGGCACTGGGCGAACAGCTGGCAGGACATTTCGGGATCGAACATTTTTTTGTCGACATAGATAATCCTGTGTGAAAAAGTCGTGCAGATCGGCGCTTTTCGACGGAGTTTCACTTGACCTGCCGGGGCAGTTCCGACATGCTATGCCCGCTATTCGAACATGGGTTTGAATATCTGAATATTCTAATACTCGTCGGTATTGGCAACATGCCAAGTAATTGACAGCCGGTGATTTTTTGCGTGGAGACCATTTGAATGAGTGGTGACGGTGTAGATACCAGCAAGCGTCGGTTCCTGACAGCTGCTGCAACGGTCGTGGGCGGCATCGGTGCCGTTTATACTGCGGTTCCTTTCCTGGCGTCGTGGATGCCCAGTGAGCGGGCCAAGGCGGCCGGTGCGCCGGTCGAGGCGGACATCAGTAAACTGGAAACCGGGCAGATGATTCGTGTGCAGTGGCGCGGCAAGCCGGTCTGGGTGCTTAAACGCAGCAAGGAAATGATGGAGGCCCTGCCGACCCTCAATCCACGCCTGCGGGACCCTGAATCCCTGGAGCCCCAGCAGCCGGAATATGCGCAGAACGAACTGCGCTCCATCAAGCCGGAAATCCTGGTGGCGGTCGGTATCTGTACACACCTTGGCTGTTCGCCGAGTTTTGTGCCGGAAGCCGCACCGCAACCGTATGACCCGGAATGGAAGGGTGGTTTCTTCTGTCCCTGTCATGGTTCCCGCTTCGACCTGGCCGGCCGTGTCTTCCAGGGCGTGCCGGCACCGCTGAACCTCGAAGTGCCACCGCACAAGTACATCAGTAACACGCTGATCCTCGTTGGCGACGATACAGGAGCTGCATGATGGGTATGTTAGTGAACCTGCGTGACTGGATTGATGCGCGCTTCCCCATGACCAAGATGTGGGATGAGCACCTCGCCAAGTACTACGCCCCCAAGAACTTCAACTTCTGGTACTTCTTTGGTTCGCTGGCACTGATGGTGCTGGTGATCCAGATTATTTCCGGAATCTTCCTCACCATGAACTACAAGCCCGACGCCACACAGGCATTCGCCTCGGTGGAATACATCATGCGCGATGTGGACTGGGGCTGGTTGATCCGCTACATCCACTCCACCGGTGCCTCGGCATTCTTTATCGTGGTGTACCTGCACATGTTCCGTGGCCTGCTGTACGGTTCCTACCGTGGCCCGCGTGAGCTGATCTGGCTGTTCGGCATGATGATCTTCCTGGCGCTGATGGCGGAAGCCTTCTTCGGCTACCTGCTGCCGTGGGGCCAGATGTCCTACTGGGGTGCACAGGTCATCATCTCGCTGTTCGGTGCGATCCCGGTCATCGGCGACGACCTGTCGCTGTGGATTCGTGGTGACTATGTCATTTCCGACGTCACCCTCAACCGCTTCTTCGCCCTGCACGTTATCGCTGTGCCGCTGGTGCTGATCGCCCTGGTGGTGATGCACATCCTGGCGCTGCACGAAGTGGGTTCCAACAACCCGGACGGTGTGGAGATCAAGAAACACAAGGACGAAAACGGTATTCCGCTCGATGGCATTCCGTTCCACCCCTACTACTCCGTGAAAGATATTGTCGGCGTGGTGGTATTCCTGATGTTCTTCTCGATCGTGATCTTCTTCGTACCGGAAGGCGGCGGTTACTTCCTCGAGAAGCCGAACTTCGAACCGGCCAACCCGCTGAAGACACCCGAGCATATTGCACCGGTGTGGTACTTCACGCCGTACTACGCCATGCTGCGTGCGGTGACGATCGATATCGGGCCGTTTACCGCCAAGTTCCTCGGCGTGGTCGTGATGGGCGGCGCGGTTGTGATCCTGTTCTTCCTGCCCTGGCTGGACAAGAGCCCGGCGAAGTCGATCCGTTATCGCGGACCGATCTACAAGACCATGTTGACGCTGTTCGTTATCGCCTTTGCGGTACTTGGCTGGCTCGGCACACAGGCACCGACCGACACCAAGACCATGATGGCGCAGATCGGTACAGTGGTGTACTTCGCCTTCTTCCTTGGTATGCCGATCTATAGCAGGATCGACAAGACCAAGCCGGTTCCGGACAGGGTTACGGGGTAAGGATCCAATGAAAAAACAACTACTCGCTATTTTGTTGCTTGTTTCTCCCGCACTGGTGCTGGCCAGCGGTGGCGGAGTGCATCTCGATAAAGCCCAGATCGATCCGGCCAACAAGGAGTCACTGCAGCGCGGTGCACGAACCTTCGTGAACTACTGCCTGAGCTGTCACTCGGCCAAGTACCAGCGTTACAACCGCCTGGCGCGTGACCTGGGCATGAGTGAGACCGATGTGCTCGAGAACCTGATGTTTACCGGTGAGAAGATCGGTGACACCATGGACATTGCGCTCTCAGCAAAGGACGCCAAGAAATACTTTGGTGCTGCACCGCCGGACCTGACACTGGTTGCCCGGGTACGCGGTGTTGACTGGCTGTACACCTACCTGCGGACGTTCTATCTCGACGACAGCCGTCCGTTCGGTGTCAACAACCTGGTATTCGACAAGGTCGGTATGCCGCATGTATTGTGGGAACTGCAGGGCTGGCAGAAGCCGGTCTACGAGACCGAGACAGACAGCCAGGGCCACGAGCACAAGAAGATCGTGGAACTGGAGCTGGTCGAGCAGGGCAGCCAGACACCCGCGGAATATGATCGTACCGTACGCGACCTGGTCAACTTCCTCGCGTACATGGCCGAACCCATCAAGCTGGAACGCCAGGCGCTGGGTATCAAGGTGTTGCTGTTCCTGTTTGTGCTGTTCATCATTACCTACCTGCTCAAGAAAGAGTACTGGAAAGACATTCACTAAATCCTGTGGCGGGTGATGCCGTAATGCATCACCCGCCAGTCAGGTCCGAATACCTGGAGAAAATGCATGGCCGTAATTTCCAATCGCCGTTCGGTGATGACCCTGTTTTCCGACGCAACCTGCCCACAGAGCCATCGTGTGCGCATGGTGCTGGCCGAGAAAGGGATTACGGTTGAAATCGTCAACGTTGACCCGGACAACCTGCCGGAAGACCTGATCGACCTGAACCCCTACCAGAGCGTTCCGACGCTGATGGACCGTGAGCTGGTGCTGTACGACCCGCAGGTCATTGTGGAATACCTCGACGAGCGTTTCCCGCACCCGCCACTGATGCCGGTCGACCCGGTCTCTCGCGCACGCAGCCGCCTGGCGCTGCACCGCATCGAGAAAGACTGGTACTCGTTACTGGCCGATCTGGAAAAGGGTGAGAAGACCGCCGCCAAGGCACGCAAGGCCCTGCGCGACAGCCTGGCCTCCAGCGCCGAGGTGTTTGCCGCCAAGCCGTTCTTCCTCAGCGATGATTTCTCACTGGTCGACGCCAGCCTGGCACCGATCATGTGGCGTCTCAAACATTACCGCATCGAGTTGCCGCCGCAGGCCAAGGCCGTCAACGATTATGCCGAACGCCTGTTTGCACGCGAATCCTTCCAGGACAGCCTCACCGAAGCCGAGCGGGAGATGCGCGAGTAGCGTTAGCGCGCGATGACCTCGAACCGGCCTTACCTGCTTCGCGCCATCCACGAGTGGTTGCTGGACAATCAGTGCACACCCCACCTGATGGTCGACGCGAATGCGGAAGGTGTCGATGTCCCGAAAAACTACGTGCAGGATGGCAAGATCGTACTCAATATCGGGCCCAGCGCTGTCGAGGGACTGCGCATCGGTAATGATGAAGTGAGTTTCCTTGCGCGCTTCAGCGGCGTTTCACAACTGGTTTCCATCCCCATGAATGCCGTACTGGCCATCTACGCCAAGGAAAATGGCCGCGGCATGATGTTTGGTGAAGAAGAGGGCGGGGGACCGGATCCCGATGGTGACAAGAGCCCGCAACCACCAACCCGTCCATCACTGAAAGTCGTTAAATAACTTCCCGCGCCAGCGTGGCATAACGCGCCAGCCCGTACAGGGCAATGTATTTCTCGCAAATCACCCTGACCGGCATGGCTTCCAGCAGCGGGCGCATGCGCCCCTTGTCCAGAAAGCCCTGTATAAAACGGCCGCTTTGCAGTGCCGGCAAAATCTTCGGCGCAATACCGCCACCCAGGAATACCCCGCCGGTCGCGTTGAGCTTGAGGGCAAGGTTACCCGCCTCCCGGCCATACAGCTCGACAAACCACGCCAGGGCCTCGACACACAGGGCATCGTCGCCGGCCAGCGCACGCTGGCTGATCGCAGCCGCAGTATCCTGTTGCGGGTCTTCCAGCCAGTCCGGTGTTGGCGCGGCGTGGCTGTCGAGCAGCTGA
>JALVCM010000085.1 GCA_027010005.1 Thiohalobacter sp. | reverse complement strand
AAACAACCGGCCCGTCATGCCGGCGCAGGCCGGCATCCATGTTGAAGGTACTGGATCCCGGCCTGCGCCGGGATGACGGGACCTGCGCCGGGATGACGGGACCTGCGCCGGGATGACGGGGCCTGTGCCGGGATGACAGTACCTGTACCGGAAATAACGGTACGAGACGGGAAAAATCAGTTGTTCTGGATCACGATCTGCGGGAACTTGGCCGCGTGGTTCTTCGACTTCTGCGACAGCTTGGCGGCGGTGCGACGGGCGATCTCGCGGTAGATCTGCGCGATACGGCCCTCCGGCTCGGCCACCACCGACGGACGGCCGTTGTCGACTTCTTCGCGGATCGCCTTGTCGAGCGGCAGTGCGCCGAGGAAATCAACATCGTACTGCTCGGACATGCGCTCGCCGCCGCCCTCGCCGAAGATGTGCTCCTCGTGACCACACTCGCTGCAGATGTGGATACTCATGTTCTCGATAATGCCCAGTACCGGCACCTCGACCTTCTCGAACATCTTGAGACCCTTGCGGGCATCGAGCAGTGCGATGTCCTGCGGGGTGGTGACGATGACTGCGCCACTGACCGGCACCTGCTGGGCCAGTGTCAGCTGCACGTCACCGGTACCCGGCGGCAGGTCGATCACCAGGTAATCGAGACCGCTCCAGTTGGTGTCGTTGAGCAGCTGTTGCAGGGCCTGGGTGACCATCGGTCCACGCCAGATCATCGGTGTCTCTTCGTCGACCAGGAAGCCGATGGACATCACCTGCAGGTGGTAGCTCATCAGGGGTTCCAGGGTCTGACCATCTTTTGACTCCGGCTGGCCGCTGATACCCAGCATGCGCGGCTGGCTGGGGCCGTAGATATCAGCATCCAGTACACCGACCGTTGCGCCGTCGGCGGACAGCGCCAGCGCCAGGTTGGTCGCCGTGGTGGACTTGCCAACACCGCCCTTGCCGGAAGCCACGGCAATAATATTCTTGATACCGCTGATGGTCTTCACGCCCTTCTGTACCGAGTGGGCCTGGATCGCGGTATTGACGTTGACGCGCGCCTGCGACACACCGTCCAGTGACTCGATCATGTCTTTCAGCTTCGCGGCCAGCTCGTCCTTGTAACCACCAACGGGGAACCCCAGGACCACATCGACGACCACCTGGTCACCTTCGACCATGATGTTGCGGACCGCCTTGGCGGAGACCAGATCTGTTTCCAGATAGGGATCGATATATTCCTGCAGTTTGCTCTCGACTTGCTGCTGGGTGACTTCAGCCATAATGCTGTTCCTCTGGATCTTGAATAACCGGCCGTCCGGCCTTGAAATTACTGAAAATTTGAAGCGGCAATTGTACACAGTCCGGGGCCGCCGGTCTTCATCCCGATTTGTACGGTTTAGCCCTGCCGGAACCCCGAACATCTGGCATAATGCCCCGCTATCTATCGAATCAGTCAGGAATAATATGTCAACCGCGCCCCGCAAGATCCTGGTCACCAGCGCCCTGCCCTACGCCAATGGCTCGATCCACCTTGGTCACCTGGTGGAATACATCCAGACCGATATCTGGGCACGTTTCCAGAAATTGTGTGGCCACGCCTGCTATTACGTATGCGCCGACGATGCCCACGGCACCCCCATCATGCTGCGCGCCCAGCAGGAAGGCATCACGCCGGAAGCACTGATCGAGAAGATGAATGCCGAGCACCAGGCCGACTTTGCCGCCTTCCACGTGGCGTTCGACAACTACTACAGCACCCATTCACCGGAAAACCGTGCATTCGCCGAGCAGATCTACCTGCGCCTGCGCGACGCCGGCCATATCGACAAGCGTACCATTACCCAGTACTACGACCCGGAAAAGGACATGTTCCTGCCCGACCGTTTCATCAAGGGCACCTGCCCGAAGTGTGGTGCCGAGGACCAGTACGGCGACAACTGCGAGGTGTGCGGCGCAACCTACGACGCCAGCGAACTGAAAAACCCGCGCTCCGTCATCAGTGGTGCCACACCGGTGGAAAAGGAATCCGAGCATTACTTTTTCAAACTCTCGGACTTCAGCGACATGCTGGCCGACTACCTGAAAACCTCCACCCAGCCGGAAGTCGCCAACAAGATGAACGAATGGCTGGAAGCCGGCCTGAACGACTGGGATATTTCGCGCGACGCGCCCTACTTCGGTTTCGAGATTCCGGACGCACCCGGCAAGTTCTTCTACGTGTGGCTGGACGCACCGATGGGTTACATGGCCAGTTTCAAAAACCTGTGCGACAAGCAGGGCATGAACTTCGATGACTGGTGGGGGAAGGACTCGGACGCCGAGCTGTACCACTTTATCGGCAAGGACATCCTGCGTTTCCACACGCTGTTCTGGCCCGCGGTGCTGGAAGGCTCCGGCTACCGCAAGCCCACGCGCGTGTTCGCACATGGCTTCCTGACCGTGAACGGGCAGAAGATGTCCAAGTCACGCGGCACGTTCATCAATGCGCGTACCTGGCTGCAACACCTCGACCCGGAATACCTGCGCTATTACTATGCTGCCAAGCTGTCCGCCGGGGTGGACGACATCGATCTCAACCTCGATGACTTTATCGCGCGCATCAACAGCGACCTGGTCGGCAAGTACGTGAACATTGCCAGCCGTACCGCGAACTTTATTGTGAAACAGTTCAACGGTGAACTGTTACCGCTCGACAAGGCCATTAGCGACGCCGGCGAATATGATACCTACCTGGCCGATACGCTGGGCGTGGCCGACAACGTGGCGGAACACTACGAGGCACGCGAATACAGCCAGGCGATCCGCGAGATCATGAAACTCGCCGACCATATCAACCAGTACTTCGACAGCAACGAACCCTGGAAGCTGGCAAAGGATCCGGAACAGAAAGATACTCTGCACCGTATCAGCTCGCGCATCCTGCACGGCTTCCATACCCTGTCGATCCTGCTGACACCGATCATGCCCACGCTGACCGAACGTGTTGCACGGGAATTGTTCGGCAAGGCGCAGGCCTTTACCTGGAACGACCTCGACCCGGCGGCCTTCCCCGCCACGCTGAACACGTTCAAGCACCTTGCCAAACGTGTTGAACCCGCCGCCATCGAAGCCATGCTGGAAGCATCCAGAGAGGACCTGAAGGTGAACAAAGAAAAACCCGCCACTGGACCACTGGCCAATGAACCCGTCGCCGAAACAATCGACTTCGATACCTTTGCAAAACTGGACCTGCGCATCGCGCGCATCGTCAAGGCGGAAGCCGTCGAGAAAGCCGACAAGCTGCTGCAACTGACCCTGGACATCGGTGGTGAAACCCGCAACGTGTTCGCCGGTATCAAGAGCGCCTACGCACCGGAAGACCTCGAAGGGCGTTTAACCGTCATGGTCGCCAACCTCGCACCACGCAAAATGCGTTTCGGTGTATCCGAAGGCATGGTGCTGGCGGCAGGCCCGGGCGGCAAGGATCTGTTTATCCTGTCGCCGGATGAAGGGGCTGAACCGGGGATGCGGGTCAAGTAAGGGAACAAGGTGGAGGAGTTTTTACTCTGACCCCAAAGACCCCCAAATATTAATCCGTCATACCGGCGCATGCCGGTATCCATGTGGTTGAAACCACTGGATTCTGGCATTCGCCAGAATGACGGGAAATGAATCAGTCAGAGTTTCCTTTCCCAAACCCCTTCATCGCAGTACCATAACCGAATGAGTGAAATCGCCCTCATCCTTGTCAGCACCGTGCTGGTCAACAACTTCGTGCTGGTGAAGTTCCTTGGCCTGTGCCCGTTCCTTGGGGTGTCGCGCAAACTGGAAACGGCCACCGGCATGGCACTGGCTACGACCTTTGTGCTGACGCTGTCTTCGGTCTGCGCCTACCTCGCCAATGAATACCTGCTGGCGCCACTGGGGCTGGAATACCTGCGTACCATCACCTTTATCCTGGTCATCGCGGTGGTGGTGCAGTTCACCGAAATGGTGGTACACAAAACCAGCCCGGTGCTCTACCAGGTGCTCGGTATCTTTCTGCCGCTGATCACCACCAACTGTGCGGTACTCGGTGTTGCATTGCTCAATGTGCAACAGGACTTCGGCTTCGTCGAATCGGCTTTCTACGGGTTTGGCGCAGCGGTAGGCTTCTCGATGGTGATGATCCTGTTTGCCGCGATGCGTGAACGCATTGCGGTGGCCGATGTACCGGAACCGTTCCAGGGTGCGGCCATTGCATTGGTAACGGCCGGGCTGATGTCGATGGCATTCATGGGCTTCTCGGGACTGATCAAGGGCTGAACACATGCTGACTGCAATGATTGCCATCGGTGTGCTGGCGGCCCTGTTCGGGTTACTGCTCGGCTATTCGGCCATCCACTTCAAGGTGGAAGCCGATCCCATTGTCGACCAGATCGATGCCTTGCTGCCCCAGACCCAGTGTGGTCAGTGCACCTACCCGGGCTGCCGTCCCTATGCCGAGGCCATTGCGGCGGGTGAGGCGGATATAAACCAGTGTCCACCTGGCGGTGAAGCAACCATCCAGGCACTCGCCGATCTGCTCGGCGTCGACCCCAAGCCACTCAACGAGAAACATGGCCAGCACTCGGAGAAAATGGTCGCCGTCATCGATGAGCAAACCTGCATCGGTTGTACGCTGTGTATCCAGGCCTGCCCGGTCGATGCCATTCTCGGTGCTGCCAAGCAGATGCACACAGTCATCGCCGATGAATGTACCGGTTGTGAGCTGTGCCTGCCGCCCTGCCCCGTCG
>JALVCM010000084.1 GCA_027010005.1 Thiohalobacter sp. | reverse complement strand
CCAGCGAAAAGGCGCGGCCGGGGTCCTGCTCAACTTCGGTGACTTCGGCGACCGGGTAGCCGGGCGGGAAACGGCCACCGAGTCCCGAGCTCACCAGTAAATCACCGACCTGGATATCGGCATTGTTGGGTATGTTGGGTAATTTCAGCTGGTCAAACTTGCCGGTTCCGAGCGCGATGGTGCGCAGGCCATTGCGGTTGACCTGTACCGGTATGGCGTGCGCCGGGTCGGTAATCAGCATGGCGGTCGAGGTGAAGGGGCCAACGTGGATCAGCTGGCCCATAATGCCGCGGCTGTCGAGCAGCGGCTGTCCTTCAAACAGGTTGTCCAGACTGCCCTTGTTGATCTCGATCTGGTGGCGGTAGGGGTCCATGTCCACCGACAACAGTGCAGCAATCAGCATGGGCCGTTCGCCGACCTGGAAAGACGAGTCGAGCAGTGCACGCAGGTGGCGGTTTTCCGCTTCCAGGGACTCCAGTTTCTGCAGCTGGGTATTCAGAACCTGTTGTTGCTTGCGCAGGCTGAAGTTTTCTTCCTGCAACTGACGGCGGGTGGACAGTGCTTCCTGAAACCAGTCGATCGTATTGCCAGGCAGGTCAACCAGTAACTGCAAGGGGTAAACCACCACCGACAGGGCGCTGCGCACACTGTCGAGATGGTGCTGGCGATGGTCGATGGTCATCAGCGCAATGGAAAGCAGCGTCAGGCCCAGGAGCCGGGCCAGTAACGGTGGGCCTGCGGTAAAGATTTGCTTGATAGCGACTACTCCATCCGGTCTTGCCGACCGGTTTCAGCGATCATTCAACCGCAAACAGGTCGCCACCGCGTTCGTCGAGCAGTTCCAGTGCACGTCCGCCACCGCGAGCCACGCAGGTGAGCGGGTCATCGGCAATGACGACCGGCAGGCCGGTTTCTTCCATCAGCAGGTGGTCCAGGTCGCGCAGCAGTGCGCCACCACCGGTAATGACGATACCGCGTTCGGCGACATCGGCACCGAGTTCCGGCGGGGTCTGTTCCAGTGCCGTCTTTACGGCACCGACGATACCGGCCAGCGGCTCCTGCAGGGCTTCCAGGATTTCGTTGCTGTTGAGAGTAAAGCTGCGCGGTACGCCCTGCGCCAGGTTGCGGCCCTTCACTTCCAGTTCTTTCATTTCCGCACCGGGGTAAGCGGAGCCGATTTCCTTCTTGATGGTTTCGGCGGTGGCCTCACCGATCAGGGTGCCGTAGTTGCGGCGCACATAATTCACAATGGCTTCATCGAAGCGGTCACCGCCAATGCGTACCGAGGCGGAATAGACAATACCGTTGAGCGAGATCACGGCCACTTCCGAGGTGCCGCCGCCAATATCCAGCACCATGGAGCCGCGTGCCTCGTCGACCGGCATGCCGGCACCGATGGCAGCCGCCATCGGTTCCTCGATAAGGTATACCTCGCGCGCACCGGCACCTGCGGCCGATTCCTTGATGGCGCGCCGTTCCACCTGGGTGGAGCCACAGGGCACGCAGATCAGAACCCGCGGACTGGGGCGGAAAAAGCGTGTTTCGTGCACCTTGTGGATGAAATGCTGGAGCATTTTCTCGGTCACGGTGAAGTCGGCGATGACGCCTTCCTTCAGTGGCCGGATGGCGGTGATATTGCCCGGTGTGCGGCCCAGCATGGCCTTGGCTTCGGCACCCACCGCGGCGATGCTTTTGGGGCCGCCCGGCCCGCGATCCTGGCGAATCGCGACCACCGAGGGTTCGTCGAGCACGACGCCCTGCTCGCGCACGTAAATCAGGGTATTGGCTGTCCCCAGATCAATGGAAAGATCGTTGGAGAACATCCCCATCAGACTTCTGAACATTAGGTGCTGAATCCGTAGCTTGGTAAAAGAATGTAATCTAACAACGCATGCTTCATTGGGCAAGCAAATATCGCGCCTGAAAGGAGCCTGCGGCGCGAAACCCGGGTTGCGAGGGAGTGTGTCGGCATGCGCCTGCAATCACGCGGGCAAATATGCTACCTTTCGCGTCTTCCCGAAAACGCAGTCGAGACCGGAAACATGTCACTGGACCAGGACACCATACGCCGTATCGCGCGCCTCGCGCGGCTGGGCGTGGACGAGGCCGAAAACGCCACCTATGCACGCAGCCTGTCCGATATTTTTGCCTTTGTAGAGCAGCTGAACGCCGTAGATACCCGCGGTATCGAGCCCATGGCGCACCCGCTGGATGCCATCCAGCGCTTGCGTCCGGACGTGGTCAGTGAGGAAAACCAGCGAGACAAGTTCCAGAAAATTGCGCCGCGTGTCGAGTCCGGCCTGTATCTGGTTCCCCGCGTCATCGAGTAACAGGGCTGTTTATGCATCAGAAAAGTCTTTCCGAGCTGGCTGCAGGGTTGCGCGCCGGTGAATTGACCAGTGAAGCGCTAACCCGCCATTTTCTTGACCGTATTGAGCGTTTTGATGGCGAACTGAACAGCGTGGTGACGCTGACCGCCGAGCAGGCACTGCAGGCGGCGCGTGAGGCTGACCAGCGCATTGCTGCCGGCGATGCCGGGCCGTTGACCGGGATTCCGTTCCTGCACAAGGATATCTTCTGCACCGACGGCGTACGCACCAGTTGCGGTTCGCGCATGCTGGACAACTTCGAGGCGCCCTACGACGCCACGGTCAGTGAAAAACTGAAACAGGCCGGCGCCGTGATGCTGGGCAAGACCAACATGGACGAGTTCGCTATGGGCTCGTCCAATGAAACCAGTTTTTATGGCCCGGTGAAAAACCCCTGGGACCGTGAACGTGTCCCCGGCGGTTCTTCCGGTGGTTCAGCGGCTGCCGTGGCGGCGCGCCTGGCACCACTGGCCACCGGCACCGATACCGGTGGCTCGATTCGTCAGCCGGCGGCGTTGTGTGGCATTACCGGTCTCAAGCCGACCTACGGGCGCGTGTCGCGCTACGGCATGATCGCCTTTGCCTCCAGCCTCGACCAGGGTGGGCCGCTTGCGGGTTCCGCGGCGGACGCGGCGCTGCTGTTACAGGCCATGTCCGGGTTCGACCCACGCGATTCCACCAGTATCGACAGGCCTGTCGACGATTACGCGGCCGGACTGGAACAGGATCTCGATGGCCTGGTCATCGGGTTGCCAAAAGAATTTTTCGATGAAGGTCTGGACGCTGAAGTACGTGCCGTTATCGAAGCAGCCATCGAACAGTACAGGTCACTGGGCGCCACGATAAAGGATATCAGCCTGCCGAACAGCAGCCTGTCGGTACCGGCCTATTACGTGGTAGCGCCGGCCGAGTGTTCCTCCAACCTGTCGCGCATGGACGGGGTGCGTTTCGGTCACCGTTGCGATGATCCGAAGGACCTCGATGACCTGTACACGCGTTCGCGCGGAGAAGGTTTCGGCGCCGAGGTGAAGCGCCGCATCATGATCGGCACCTATGCCCTGTCGGCCGGTTACTACGATGCCTATTACCTGAAGGCACAGCAGGTCCGCCGCCTGATCCGTGATGATTTCGTCAAGGCCTTTGAAGACGTCGACGTCATCATGGGCCCGACGGCACCAACCACGGCCTTCAAACTTGGCGAGAAGTCCGATGACCCGGTCACCATGTACCTGTCGGACATCTACACCATCGCCGTGAACCTGGCCGGTCTGCCGGGCATGTCCATCCCCGCCGGCCTGGTGAACGGGTTGCCGGTCGGTCTGCAGTTGATCGGTAACTATTTTGAAGAAGGCCGGTTACTGAACGTGGCGCACCGCTACCAGCAGGTTACCGACTGGCACACGCAGCGCCCTGCGGGCTACGAATAAGAGAGAATCCTGAGTATGGAATGGGAAGTCGTCATCGGGCTGGAGATACACTCACAGCTGTCGACCGTGAGTAAAATCTTTTCCGGCGCCTCGACCGCCTATGGTGCCGAGCCAAACACCCAGGCCTGCGCGGTAGACCTTGGCCTGCCGGGTGTGTTGCCGGTGCTGAATGAAAAAGTCGTGGAACTGGCCGCGCGGTTTGGTCTTGCCACGCACTCCACGGTCGCGAAACGCTCCGTGTTCGCGCGCAAGAACTACTTTTACCCCGACCTGCCGAAGGGCTACCAGATCAGCCAGTTCGAGCTGCCCATCGTGCACGATGGTTATATCGACATCGACCTGGAAGATGACACTACACGGCGCATCGGCATTACCCGCGCACACCTCGAAGAGGACGCCGGCAAGTCCCTGCATGAAGATTTCCACGGCGAGACCGGCATCGACCTGAACCGTGCGGGTACCCCGTTACTGGAAATTGTCTCCGAACCGGACATGCGCTCGGCGAAAGAAGCCGTGGCCTACATGAAAAAGATCCATGCGCTGGTGCGTTACCTGGAAATCTGCGACGGCAACATGCAGGAAGGTTCGTTCCGCTGCGATGCCAACGTATCGATACGTCCCAAAGGCCAGCAGGAATTCGGTACCCGTGCCGAGATCAAGAACATCAACTCGTTCCGTTTCGTGGAGCGTGCCATTAATTTTGAAGTCGAACGCCAGATCGATGTCATCGAAGGCGGCGGTAAAGTGGTACAGGAAACCCGCCTGTACGATTCCGATCGTGACGAAACACGTTCCATGCGCAGCAAGGAAGAAGCCAACGATTACCGTTACTTCCCCGACCCGGACCTGTTGCCGGTGATCCTCGATGATGACTTTATCGAATCGGTACGCAAGACCCTGCCGGAATTGCCGGACGCCAAACGTGAACGTTTCATCAGTCAGTACGAACTGTCACACCGCGATGCCGTGGTGCTGACCGGCAGTCGGGAAATGGCCAGTTACT
>JALVCM010000083.1 GCA_027010005.1 Thiohalobacter sp. | reverse complement strand
CATCAATATTGCCATCGCACATAAGCTGGTTAGACAGGCCTTCGCGGTCGCAACAACGAACCAGCCTTTTTCGGCAGAATATGCTTGACGTCAAACACAGTTCATTGCGAGCGCAGCGAAGCAATCTCTCTGGCCTGGTGCCAGACTGTTGGAGATTGCTTCGCTGCGCTCGCAATGACGATAACAAGGAGACATCATGTTCGGATTTCAGGAATTTGTCATACTCATACTGGTACTGGCCGTGGTACTGGTCATCATGGGCGTCAAATCAGTTCCGCAGGGCACTGAATACACCATCGAGCGGTTTGGACGTTACACCAGAACACTACGCCCCGGACTTAACCTCATTGTCCCTGTTGTCGATCGCATCGGCGCCAAACTGAACATGATGGAACGGGTTATGGATGTCCCCTCCCAGGAAGTTATCACCCGTGACAACGCCATGGTCACTGTCGATGGCGTGGTGTTCTTCCAGGTACTGGATGCGGCCAAGGCCGCCTACGAAGTCAACCAGCTGGAGCTGGCCATCCTGAACCTCACCATGACCAACATCCGTACTGTCATGGGCTCGATGGACCTCGATGAACTGCTGTCACAACGCGATACCATCAATGCACAGCTGTTACATGTCGTCGATGACGCAACCACGCCCTGGGGTGTGAAAGTCACACGCATCGAAATCAAGGACATCACCCCGCCACGCGACCTGGTCGATGCGATGGCAAGACAGATGAAAGCCGAGCGCGAGAAACGCGCCAACATCCTCGAAGCAGAAGGCTTCCGGCAAGCGGAAATCCTCAAGGCCGAAGGTGAAAAACAGGCCGCCATCCTGGATGCCGAAGGCAACCGCCAGGCCGCCTTCCTCGATGCCGAGGCCCGTGAGCGCCAGGCCGAAGCCGAGGCCCGAGCAACCGAGATGGTATCCACGGCCATCGCCAACGGTAACATCAATGCCATTAACTACTTCGTGGCGACAAAATATATCGACTCGCTGCAGGCCATCGCCACCTCGCCCAACGAAAAACTGGTCATGATGCCGCTCGAAGCCGGCAGTGTGATCGGTGCCATCGGGGGCATCAGCGAACTGGCCAAAGACGCCCTGGCAGCACAGAAAGGGGCCGCTACATGATAGAAACCCTTGGCCACTGGCACTGGTGGATTCTTGCCGCCGTACTGATCATCCTGGAAGTATTTGCACCGGGTGCCTTCTTCCTCTGGCTGGGCCTGTCCGCAGTTGCGGTGGGCGGCGTGGTTTACTTCTCACCCGGGATAGACTGGGAATATCAGCTTCTTTTGTTTTCGGTTCTATCCGTCATCAGCATCGTCATCTGGCGCAAGTATTTCCGCGTTACCGCGGCCGATACCGACCAGCCACACCTGAACCGGCGCGGCGAGCAATATATTGGCCGGGTGTTTACGCTCGAAGAGCCAATAGTCGATGGCGTAGGTAAAATACATGTAGATGATTCCACCTGGAAGGTACACGGTGAGGACTGCCCAGCCGGCACCCGAATTGAGGTGACCGGCGTGGACGGGACAATCCTGAAGGTTGATTGCAAGCCGTAGTGCCCGCCCGGTTATGGCAATAACAGCCCCTGTAACAGGATAAGATCCGGAAGGTTAATCTTGCCGTCTGGCGCGCCAGACGGGTACAGGTCTCCATGGGCAAGATGGACTTCTGTCACCGGCAGCAGACCCATCACAACCCGTGTCATGACGAGCAGATCACCTGCATTGAGATTGCCGTCGGCTGTCATATCACCATCACCGATGTTAACGGTCAGTGGAATCGGGTCAACAGCATCCAGCAAGCCGTCCCCGTCGGTATCATTCGACAGGGGGTTGAGATCCTGCCCCGGGGTGTATTGCGTGAAGTCGCCGTCATAGCCCACCTCATCACCATCACTCAACGAGTCACCGTCACTATCGATAAGCAACGGATTGGTACCGATACTGATCTCCAGGCTGTCACTCAGCCCATCATTGTCATCGTCGCTGTCGCAGGCATTCCCCATGCCATCGGTGTCGGTATCGGTCTGGGCGGGATTTGCTACCGATATACAATTGTCATCTCCATCCAGTATGCCATCCTCGTCGCGGTCGATAGCCGAACGGGTGCCGGTGCCAACCGGTACAGCGGTGTAGGTCAGTGGTTGTCCCGGCACGGTTGCCAATGCGCGGAGTTGTGTATCAGACAAGGCGGCCTCTCCCGCCTTGTCACTGGTAAAGCTGCCACCAGCAGTACGGACCCATCCGCGCAGCTGACCTCCCTGGATGCCCTTGACGATCAAATCCGCATCACCGGCTGCTGCGCGTGCGATCAACAGGTCAATTCTGGCATTGACGACAGCCGGATTACTATCCGTCAATGTTACCTGTTGCCCAACCACCGACTTGATATTGCTGTCAAAGGCAAACAGGAACTGTTCAACCTGCCTGCGATCCTGGTCACCATTGGCGAAGGTGAACCCGAAGCTGCCCAGCACCGGATGTGTTCCGGAGATATTCAGGAAACGTAACAGGGAATCGGTACTGCCGTCGTGCAGGAATCCGAAGCCACGGATCTGGTTACCCTTGAAACCATTATCACCCGGGTTAAAAAATGGCAGATCCGCCATGCCGAACATCCCGACCTTGGAATACAGGTTGCGCAGCTGGGGCACTTTCATATGCTGAGATTCGAATTCGAAATTACCCAGCCCGGAAGTCCCGAAAAATTTCTGGCTACGATCCAGCACATGACAGGTATTACAGGTCAGCGGATCCACACCAACATTGAAATAAATATTCTGGCCAGCTGCCTGTTGTGCAGTGAGCGAATCGTCAAGATTGCGTATGGGGTTGGGTGGTGGCATGACCTGTAAAATAAAATCCGCGAAAGCCTGCATTTCAGCATCACTGCCCGGCGTGGCACGTCCCAGCAGTCCCTCGAATGCCACGCTGAATTTCTTGAACGACAGCACTTCGTTATATGCACCACTGTCAGGCTGTGCATTGGCTTCGTCATTACCACCGGTACGATCACCGCGCCAGTGCATCGAGCCGTGTCCATCCATACCGCGCAACGTCTGCGTGGTCATAGGGCCCTTCATGGGATGATAATTTTTGTAGAACTCGGGTGGATCATCAACACTGAGTATCATGTCCAGCGGATTGTTCAGTATCGATCCGGTCGGGTCGCCAAGATCCCACCCCAGGCTGTCGAGGTCCCCGTCAACATGGCAACTGGCACAGGCCGCCTCGCCGTTACTTGAAGTCAGGTTGGCATCGTAAAGAAAACGGCGGCCGGCAATGATATTCGCCGGCTCGGGACTAGCCAGTGAAATATGATCAACCTCCTGCTTCTGCGTGGTATCGATAATGGAAATACCATTATCGAATCGTGTACTGACATAGAGGCGTCCACGGGCTTCATCCAGCGCCAGCCCGGCCGGGCCGCCCCCACTGACCGGCACATGGTTGCTGCTGTCCGGCACGAAACTGTTATTTTCAAGTTTGGCGACATCGAAGATACCGACCTTGTCGGAACCCTTGGCGGCAATATAAAGCGTTTTACCATCACCCGAGATCACAAGCTGACGCGGCAGGGCAAGACTCTTCTGTGCGACACCTGCCGGGGCAGGTGAAATACTGTAGTCAATATGCTTGTTGAGATGTCGTTGCGTGACCGTGCTGACACCAGGCGTAATAACACTGATACGCGTCTCGTGTTGATGCCCGATCACTGAACTGACCGTGCTACCTGTCGCACGCATACCTTCAAAACGCACTTCATTGAACGCCTCGGTATTGGCTACAAAGACTTTGCCACTGATCGGGTTGACCGCCATGTTATACAAAATCGTGCCTACCCCACTCCATGCCGTTATCTGCACCGGCGGGTTGGCATTGGCGTTAATGGCGAATACATCCTGGTCAGGAAGGCTGAAACGCACAATACTGTCCCAGTTACGGCCCAGTTCATCCTTCCAGCACGAACCGTCGTTTTTGACAATCAGGCCTGTCTCCGGCTGCGGCTGATTGTTCGAGTCCACGTTAGGCGCCGGCAGGCCACCGGGAGCGATGGCATCAGGTGTGGAGCAGCTACTGGCCGATGCACCACCATCACAAACTGCATCGGCATGTACGGTAGTTGTCCGGTTGCCAGAGTGAAAAATACCCGCATAAACCGTCGAGCCATCCGGTGATACGGCCAGCGCCCTTGGCGTATCACCGAACAGGGTGACGATCGTCAGCGGACTGCCGCCAATCCCGCCACCGGTACTGGTCGCATCAAATACCCACACGTCAGCCCTGCCAATGCCGGGTGTCGTCAACTCACCGGGGTTGGCGGGATCTGTATAAGGACTGTTCTGGCCGCGGTGAGCCGTTGTGATAAAGGCACGGTCACGACCCGGCCCAGCAAATACAATATCGCGGGGCTCGTCGCCAACCAGCAGCGTACGTACTACGCGTGGCGGTGTAGCCGACACATCGACAATACTGATGGAGTCAGAGAGGTGATTAACGACCCAGATTTCATTGTTGTTGCGTGCCGCGACAGCAACAGGTTCCATGCCAACCGGAACGGTATCGGTCAACGTCAGGCCGGCACTCGTTACAGTGAAAATCTCCAGGCGGTTATCCGGGGTATTGACGGCAAACAGGCGGCTGGCATCCGGCGACATGGTCAGTGGCCGGACCTGACCGGATTCAAAGGCAACAAAGGAAGCAGCGCCCACCCGGGAACTGAAAACAACCAACAGAAATACCGCACAGAACAGGCGGCCTGCTTGAAAGGACCCCATCTCTCCTCCTCATCCGGCGCTGCCTGCCTGTACCGCGGTGCATACAGCCGTT
>JALVCM010000082.1 GCA_027010005.1 Thiohalobacter sp. | reverse complement strand
AGACGAAACCTATGGTATTAACGTGATGCAGGTGCAGGAAGTTCTGCGTATATCCGAGATTGCACCGGTACCCGGTGCGCCTCACTACGTGCTGGGCATTATCAACCTGCGCGGCAATGTTGTGACGGTTATCGATACCCGCATCCGCCTGGGTCTGGCTACATCGGAAGTCACCGATTCGACCCGTATCGTGATTATCGAGACAGCCCGGCACGTGGTCGGGATTCTTGTAGATTGCGTGGCCGAAGTGGTCGATGTCGCAAGCTCCGAGGTTGAATCGGCACCCAATGTCGGCAGTGACGAAAGCGCCAACTACATCCAGGGCGTCGCCAGCCGTGAAAACGAGCTGTTGATCCTGGTGGACCTGAACAAACTGCTCACCGACGAAGAGTGGGACGAGCTGGCCAGTCTCTGACTGGCCAATTCCGGTGGCTTACGCGGACATGCAGACATGGGCGATATCGGGAGCTTGCCACCAGCCTACCGAATCCTTCCTGGCCAGCCAGGTTCGCGGCCGGGTGAGGGAAACAAGGCCCCGCTGCGCAAGCCGGATAATGAAAACAGGCAACGGCAGGACAAACGCAAACCCCGCAAGGATGATGGATCTACTATCGATGAGTATGCATGAGGTGACATCATGACAACGCTGATTCTGTCATTCCTGGTCGTCGGTCTGCTGGGCTGTATCCTGCTTCAGATTATTACCGTGTTCCAGCTCAGGGCTGAGCAGGCCGAAATTCGCGAACAGCATGCCGGTGCGCGCGAGCGTATTCAGCAACTGGAGCAGGAACTGGGTGCCCTGTGCAATGCCTCGGTGGGTGCCGGTGAGCATGTATTGCGCCTGGAACACCAGATGCAACGTATCCTGGAGCGCCAGAATGACCTGGAAATGCGTGCGGTCGGCGAGCGTCCCTATAACCAGGCCAGCCAGCTGGTCAACAAGGGTGCCAACATCGACGAACTGGTCGACACCTGCGGCCTGACACGCGGCGAAGCCGAACTGCTGGTGATGATGCAACGTCGCGGCGCGGCCTGAAACGATCTATTCCGTACCGGGTTCTTCCGGTACCTTCCCGGACAGGTAGTACGCAAAGGCAATAACCTGCGCGACAGCCAGGTACAAGGATTCCGGAATTTCCTCGCCCAGTTCGATATTGGCCAGTACCGAGGCCAGCGGCTGGTTTTCCTGTATCGGAATACCGTGCTGGCGGGCAATCTCAAGAATCTGCACAGCCAGCCTGTCACGGCCTTTTGCCGTCACGCGGGGTGCGCTGTCACCGTCGTACTCCAGTGCAACGGCAAGCGGTACCGGTTTGTCATGCTGGCTCATACTTTTTCCCTGATCAGTGAGGGTGCAGTGGCAGCCGATGGCATGGGGCCGGGTACACAGTCCAGTTTCCCGATTTCCAGCCCTGCCTTGCCGAACATTTTCTGCAAGGCCTGCAGGTTGTCGCGGAACAGGGGCAAGGCTTCTTCCTTGCCGGTCCAGAAACGTGTCGATACCCGTTCGCCTCGCAGTGTGACCTGAGCCTGCACCGGACCCAGTCCCGGCAGGTCGAATCCCAGTTGTACCGACCAGGTATGTTGTACCTTGTGCTTTTGTGCACGCCGTTCCGCCTGTTCCCGGACAAAGCGCATCGACCACAGATCGATATCATCGCCGCGTCGTACCGGGAGTTCGAAAAGCCATTCCAGAAGTCCGCGTTCCACCTCGCGTGGCTGGCTGGCCAGCTGGTGTAGCTGAATGCGTGCCAGGGCCGCTTCGGTCTGGCGCAGCAGGTCAGTGCGCAGGTTGCCGATCCGGTTGACCAGATCGATGGTCGCCTGGACTGCGGCCTGGGGCGCCGGGGGTGCGCCCGCAAACGGTGGCGGCACTGTGCCGGGTGGTTGCGCTACGGTTGTTGCGGTATTTGCACTTGGTGGCGGGGAAGACGATGCCGCAGGTAAAGGGACGCCTGGTGCAACAGCAGGCCGCGCATCAGCCAGTGGCGCGCGTACGCCGGACTGTAGCGCACGATGCATCTGTTCGGCGCTGAGGGTTGCCGTTGCGGGTGACGGGCCGGGTGGCGTACGCCGGCCTGTCGTGGCGGGCGTACCGACGTTGCTGTCACCACGAGGTGTACTGACGGAAGGTGCCAGGGGTGTGTCGCGTAAAGTGACCTGGCTTGCCGTTGGCAGGCTGCCGGCGGTCGTCGGGGTGGCAGGCGGCCTTGCCGCAACGGTTGCGCGGGCTCCGGCCGGGCTGCCCGGCCAGTTTCGTAAACGTTCCACCAGTTGCAGCAGGTTGGCCTTGAAGTCTTTTTCTATGGCATCGACCGGCAGCGGGTTTGAGGCCTGTGCCCGGGGCGGGTTTGCCTGCTGGACCAGGTGACGCTCCAGCAACAGGCCGGACCGTTCAATGGCAGTTTTCAGTGTGTCCGGGCGGGTCACCGCCGTGGTGTCCGGCAGATTCCGGACCAGCACCCGGGTCAGTTCGCGGATGAGCGGTGGTACAGGTGGCTGAGCGGTCTGCGTCAGCCTGGCAAGACTGGCAAGTAGCGGCGTCATGCTGTCCTGTTGCGGGATCAGGGTACGGACGGCCTGTGCCAGCGGGGTGCTGACCGGGCCGGAGGTAATGCGTAATACGGGAATTTCCCCCAGGCTGCGTACCTGCACTGTCAGTTGCTGGCCCTTCTCGAGCGGCAGTGAAGACGTGCTGATGACCTGCCGACTACCGATGGAGAGCAGAATTTTGCCGGCAAGTGTTTCCGCAACCGTCGCCTGTAACAGCTGGCCGACCTGCCAGCGGATGGTAGTTGCAGCGGCATTTGTGCCTGTCAGTGGCGCTGTGCCGGGCGTTGGCCCCGAGGTTTCCATACTGTGTGGTCCTGTGGCGTAAAACTGGCATCTATACTGCATCATTCCAGGCTTGAAGTGAACGTAAAGCGGGACACGGGAAAAGGATCAGCATGAGCACAGAAGGAAGCAGGCGGGTACTGTGGTACACACGCCGCGACAACGTGGCAAGAGGTCCCTACCCGGATCGCCAGATCAGTCGCTATATCCTGCTGGGCCGCATTCGTGAAACCGACGAACTGAAACCCGAGGATGGCGAATGGGCCGTCGTAACGGATTACCCCGAGCTGATCCCGGAAGTCATGAAACTCCCGCCCGGTGAAGAGAACCATCAGTTGTTACTGATGGCGCGGATGCGTGAAGACGAGCGTACGCCGGGCGACCGGCGTGACCGTAACCCGAATGTTCCGCAGGCTGTCAGGGAACGGCGTAGCGGCCAGGAACGCAGGCAGACCGAAACTGACGAAAGCCTGCGGCACCGGGAATTAAAATACCGAGTGGCGCATGTGACGCCCGCCAACGGAAAACTCTACCGCTACCCGGCGATCTTTACCGTGATCGTGCTGGTCGGCTTTGCTATCAGCTTCCTGCTGGAAAAGGCCGAGCCCGAGGTGGTACCACCGGATTGCAGTGCCGGCCCCCACCCTGGTGTGGACTGGAGTCACTGTAATCTCTCCGGTGTAAAACTGGATGGTGCCAACCTGGTCGGTGCAAAACTGGGCAATACACGCATGGAACTGGCGCAGCTGAGTGAGGCAAACCTGAGTGGTGCAACGCTGGAATATGCCCGCCTTGATCTTGCCAACCTCGAACAGGTCAACCTTTCTCATGCCAACCTGTTTGGTGCAACACTGCGCGGCGCCAACCTGCGTGCTGCACGCCTGTCAGAAACCAACCTGGCCTACGCGAATCTCAGCGGCGCCCTGATCGAGGGTGCAGACCTGAGCGGGGCGGTACTGGATAATGCCATCTGGGTCGACGAGCGCACCTGCCTTCCCGGTTCACGTGGACGCTGTCTGTTTAAAAAGCACTAGTCACCAAAACTCTCGGTGGTATAGCGCCATACCCTGATGTCATCCGACCAGTAATCTGCCGGAAGTCCGGCTTTGAGCTTCAACTGGCGCAGGAATTCGGCGGGTTGCGGCAGGGATTCCCATACCGAGGGAAGAAAGGTACCGCGCCGCCCTTTTTCTTCAAGGATCAGGCCATCGGTGCCGGGCCGGAGTTGCTTCACCAGGTCCTGTTCTGATGAAAACGTAATTTCCTCCGGTGAGCCGAGTACCGATATTTCGAGTGTCAGGTCGTCCAGTTCATGGCTGTCCAGCGGCGGGAAACGCGGGTCACGAAAGGCAGCGGAAAATGCATTGCGGGCGACATCGGTTGCCAGTGGCTGGTAGGGCTCAAGGCTGCCGATACAACCGCGCAGCTGTCCGTGGCGGTGCAGGGTGACGAAACTGGCAGCGGGCGAAGACAGGGTTTCGTCCAGCGTGCCGGTATCTACCGGTAGTGGACTGCCATGCGTCAGCCCGTGGCGCAGGGACTCCCGGGCAATATCGATAAGCTGTTGTCGCTGTGTTTCAGAAAGCATGATGCTGTTCGTCAGGCAAATGCGTAGGCGCCGTAACCCACGACCCGGTCACGACTGCCGGCGGTGTCGCCGGAGTTACGCACGTCCAGTGCCCTGGCGTGCAGCTTGTGGTGGCGTGCAGCGTACAACAGGCCATTGAGTGGTGTGCGCCCGCAGGCCTGCGGGTAATCGATTGCCTCGGGGTTGAGTTGTTCGATGGCCATGGAGGTCGCCTGGTCGAGGTGCTGCGCCGTGTGGTAATCATGGTAGTGGCTCAGGTCGGAGCTGATGACGATCAGGGTTTCCGGACCGCCCCACAGTGTTTCGATAATATCTGTGACATCCTGTGGACTCGCGTCGCCCACCAGCAGCGGTACCAGTCCCACATCCTTGTTCAGAACGGTTTGCAGGAAGGGCAGTTGTACTTCAAGGCTGTGCTCGTCCTGGTGTGCTT
>JALVCM010000081.1 GCA_027010005.1 Thiohalobacter sp. | reverse complement strand
GCGCAATACCCTGCGCCACGGACGCCCGGGCCGGGTCATGCCGGCTTTTCCTTCACTTGGTGAGGACGAAGCTGATGCCATCATCCGGACAATCCGGGGCTGGTCCGATACGCCGGCACCAGTGTATGACCAGAAGCGGTTGAAAGGTGACCCGGTACGCGGCAAACAGCTGTATACAGACAATTGCGTCGCCTGCCACGGTGAGCTGGGTCAGGGCGGTGAGGGTACCGGTGTGACCTTCTCGCGGCCACGCGAAGCCCCGATCATGGCGCCGGCACTGAACAATTCCGGCTTCCAGGCATCGGTCAGTGATGCCATGCTCAAGGCGACGCTGCTGCGTGGACGGCACGGTACGCCGATGCCGTCGATCACCGAACTGGGGTTGAAAGAGGGCGATGCAGATGACCTGGTGGCGTGGCTGCGTCAGCTGCCCGTCGATCTTCCCCCGGCACGCACCAGTGACTCGGCCATCATCCGCATGGAATCACCCTACAGCTTCGAGGAAACACTGGATAACCTGAAGAAGGCTATATCCGCCCGTAATTTCCGGATTATTCGCGAACAGACGCTGGATAGCGGGTTTGTTGAAAAGGGCAAGGAGGACCGGCGCCAGTACATTGTATATTTCTGCAGTTTCTCGTTTCTGAACGAGGCCCTGTCGATTGACCCGCGTGTGGGTCTGTTCCTTCCTTGCCGGGTGACCCTGCAGGAAACGGAAAACGGTATCGAGCTGGTCACCATCAACCCGGAAAACCTCAGTCACCTGTTTAATAACAGTGAGCTGGACAAGGCTTGTGCGCGGATGCATCGTCTGTATACCGAGATCCTCGAGGAGGCGACGCTATGAGAATGTGGCTGGCAGGTATCCTGTTATTGTTGGTCACTTCGGTGAATGCACAGGACTTATACATGGTGCGTTCGCAAATGGCCTTTCCGGAAACCATGATCGCCCTGCAAAAGGCCATCAGGGAACAGGGCTATACCCTGTCCCGGGTACAGCGTGTGGATATCGGCCTGACACGATCCGGCTTCAAGACAGACCGGTACCGGGTGGTGTTTTTTGGCAAGCCGGAGGAGATCAAACAGCTCAGTGAGCGCTACCCCGACCTGGTGCCGTATTTACCCCTGAAAATTGCGATTTTTGCCGAGGGCGATGAAACCCTGTTGCTGGCGTCCAGTTTTCATCACCTGCGCCCCTTCTACAAGCAGAAAGAAATCAGGAAGCATTTCGATACCTGGGAAAAGGATCTACAGCAAATTCTGGAGCAGGTTCGCCTCAGCGAGTAGGGCTGCCGGCATCAGCTTTTACGCAGCCGGTGCAGTGATTCATTCAATTGCTTTTCGATACGCTTTTTCTGGTTGAGGAAGTGAATGGTCTGCACGCCGGTACCGGCATCCGAAGCAAACAGCGAGGATGACAGGTCGATATCCGTAATGTAAATCGGATAGCGGCTGCCGCTGCCACGTTGTTCGGTAATGTAGCGTGCTACTGCCAGGAAAATATTATCGCCATGCTCCAGTACAGAGAACTCGCGATTACCACAGAAGATACTGAAGCTTCCCTGTTTGCCATCGTCAGGGCTGCCAATGACCTGCACGTCGAGGTACTGGCTGTCCATCCAGCGTGAAGTCTTCTGTGTCTCCGGAAACCACTGCCCCATACTGTCACGTACAATACGGTAATACTCTGCCCCGTCTTCGTCTGACAGGCTGCTTGGCTGTTGCATGTTACCCAGCCGGTAGCGCACGGCCTCCAGAAAGCGCTGGAACTGCCCCAGCAAGGTCTGACGATCATGAAAAATGATTCGCTGGTGAAACAGTGAGCCGCGCTCATCGAGGATCCATACCTCTGCATGACCATGATCCAGTCGATAGAACAGTTGCACGACACCTTCACGGTTATGTTTCAGTGCAATGCCAAGGGGTGAGTTGTCCAGTGTCTGTACATCGATATGGATCGGGCTGAATGCTGCCTGCGGCTGGCCCAGGTGGTCCAGCAGGTCTTCACGGGATTCCAGCTCCAGGTATCGCGGCACGTCATTCTCACACTGAAGGACAAAATAATGCTGGCCGATGCGCAGGGCATAACGGGCATGGCGCCGCCAGTAGTTGCGGTAAAAGTATTCAGCGACATCACGAAACAGGTCTTCAATGCGCCGCGCGATAATGGCGCCACGCGAGGACGAGAAGCTGAAGCAGGGAATGGGTGGTGGTGTCGGGCCGCTATTGACGGGTTGCCAGGCGAAGTAGTCACACAGGCAGTCCATCAGTGCAGTATGGCCGGAATAACTGAAGGTCAGTACTTCACCCCAGGATGTCAGCGTAATCATCTGGAAACTGACAGCAAGGTTTTCCCACTGGCCGCCGTAGCTGAGCGGGTCGATGCGTTCACTGACCAGCTGCATCCCGTTGCGCGTGAGCTTTGACATGGGATCCTGTGCAAGGTTGATGAACAGTCCGGCCTCACACAATGTGGCCGGTTTTGACAGCGCACACATATTGGTTTCCGGGACTTTGCCGGCGGGAAACAGCTGTTGCAGACAATCCAGCACACTGCGTAACTCCCACTGTGTCAGGCAGCAGTCAGTCGGGTGAATGCTCATGGTAGAAGGATTGCGATTGATCAGGCCATTGAAATGGCACCAGGCGAGCAGGTCCAGCAGGCCCGCCGAACGTTTCAACGGCGTGTGTTCAGCGGCGTCGCGTTCAAGTACCGAACCACGGTACACGGCCCAGCTGTGCTGTCCTTCATCGTTGATATAGTGCAGGGAAAGCCGTTCTTCCGACAGGTCGCTGGATACCCCGGGGTTGATCAGTTCGACCTTGCCGGATTTGCGTTCGAATGCGACATAGAGTTTTCTGCCAAGCAGGTTGAGGTCATCGGCATTGATGGCAACTTTACTGCTGTCATTCTCCCGCCCGAAGCGGGACAGTGCCCGGTAGCTGCGCGTCAGTTCATCCACCAGCAGGTGACGTTCCTCGAGGACACGTTTTATTTTCCATTGCCGGCGCTGATCGAGCGTGGCCAGTTTTGACTGGCTCCATCCCCAGCTTTCGACCAGTTCACGGATAGCCTGGCGGCGCCATGATTGAGCCGACCCGCGATCCGGCTTGCTCATGGCCTCGTTGACCTTGAAATAAAAACACCGGCGCGCCAGGTCCAGGCGCTCCATCTCGCGGCGAGAGAACAGGTATTCCTCTACCGTGTTGCACATCATCACGTAGGGATCCAGGTGGTCGAGCTGGACGTCCTCCTGGTGAACCCGTTTTTTGAAACGCATCGCCAGCAGTTCAATATCCGGGTACTGGTTTGCATAGGCTTCCATCAACAGGATCTTGAGGATGGACTTGTAGGGTGAATCAACAGCCTTGTAGAGTTGCCACAGGGTGGCGCCAAAGAACTCCTCGCTCGGCAGTTCGGACAGGCCACCAAAGTCAACAATATCGACGGCCTTGATGAAGCGGTTGACAATCAGTTTGTCGACGTACTCGTCATAGCGTGATTCATATTCCGGTGGTACCAGCCACCATACCGGGAAGCGGCCTGCGATCAGCAGACCGGTCCGGTAAAACTCATCAAGCAGCAAATGGTGTTGTGAGCTGCCGGCATTTTCATTGGATAACTGTTGATGTTCCTGTTCACGGAATGACACATCATCCATGAGGAAGAAATGCACCTCCAGCCCGAGTGATTCCGCCCAGCTCTGGATGCTGTCCGCTTTTTCACCCAGTGCGGCAAGCTGGTCATCCGGCAGTCCGGGACGGTGGCAGATCCAGATGTCGAAGTCACTGGCGCGTGAGTAGGCGATGGTGCCTGTGCTGCCCATCATGTACAGCGCATGGATGGAATAGCGACGTTGTGCGCGGCGCTGGTAGCTGAAGCTCCTGGCCAGCTTGCGTGCTGCCTGGATACACCGCTTGCCGGGTGCATAATCGGAGATGCCACACGGGGTTTTGTTGGACAGGTAACCCGGCAACATGGGGTGGTTGATATGGAACAGCAGCGGCAGCAGTTGCATGAAGACCTGCTGGCGTGTTTCCAGGGACTCGCGAACACGGCGTAAGCGGTCCTGGTTGATGGCCATGAAGCGGCGCCGTACCGCGCGCAGTTCAAGTGCATCGATCGAGATCGTTGAGCGGGACGCGCGGTTGAATTCCGCCTTGACAATCTGGCCACCGGACACCTGTTCCACCCCGGTTGTTTTAACTGGTGAGGTCACTGTTCGGGCGACCTATGATGCAACCGGCTGGGGTTCCTGCCCGGTACGCGACTGTTCAAGAGCCCTTCCGGCACGCCGGAGCAAGGTGGTGGCGTTGTCTGTCCGCTGCCAGCCGGTGACACCGTAAAAGATCGAGATGTGCTGTTCCGGGAACCGGTCCTGGATAAATTCACCCAGACGTGTACGCAGTTTTTCTGCCAGCCGTGATGCGTCGTCTTCACCGGTTTCCGGCAGAATGAGCAGGAAGGCCTGGTTTTTATCACAACCGATGAGGTCGGCCCAGCGTAACTGGTCCTTGAGCTGCAGCGCCACCTGTTTACGCAGCGTATCTTCGTCACTGGCACCATAGACATCCAGGTTGATCACAGAGATAGGGCTGTTATAGCGGCGTGACCGGGCCACCTGGGGTTCGAGCGCAAGCATGACCCCGCGCTGGTTGAGCAGGCCGGTGACGGTGTCGGTCAGGGTGTGTTCACGCAGTTCCTCGCGTAGCGCATGCTGTGAATCTTCCAGTGCGCGCTGACGGGTGATGTCGATGAAGTAACGAACTTCCAGGTCGTGCTCTCCAGTGACATTGCAGGCGTGGATTTGATAGTGGCGTGGTTGACCGCTATCGTCTGTCCAGCTGACCTGTGTACTGCT
>JALVCM010000080.1 GCA_027010005.1 Thiohalobacter sp. | reverse complement strand
CGTGGCTGTCGACCTGCCCGCCCCCGATCGGGCCACCCTGGATGACCATGCCGTCCGGTGTTGCCTGCGCATCGACACCCAGCGCCTGCAACCCGTCCGCCATGACCTGGATACGGTCGCTCTCCTTGACCCGCAACTCTTCGGCACCCGTCAGCACAGTACGACCTTCCGCACAGGCAGCGGCCACGAACAGGGCCGGGAATTCATCGATGGCCAGTGGCACCTGTTCGACCGGGATATCGATCCCTTTCAATGGTGCGTAGCATACGTGCAGATCGGCAACCGGTTCACCACCGACCTCGCGTATATTCTGTACTTCAATGTCAGCGCCCATGAGGCGCAGGATTTCCAGTACGCCGGTACGTGTCGGGTTGATCCCGACGTGTTCGATCAACAGATCAGAACCGGGTGCAATGGATGCGCCGACCAGAAAAAAGGCCGCCGATGAAATATCGGATGGTACATCGATCTGCGTGGCCTTCAACTGGCCACCACCTTCCACACAGGCGCGACTGTTGTCCCGTGCGACGGGGTAGCCCATGCCGGACAACATGCGTTCGGTATGGTCACGCGTCGGCGCCGGTTCGGTGACACAGGTTTTACCCTGTGCATACAGACCCGCCAGCAACAAGCAGGACTTCACCTGGGCGCTGGCGACCGGCATGTCGTAGTCGATGCCCTTCAGGGTTTGCCCGCCACGAATGCGTAACGGCGCAGTACCCGCCTCCGTGGTTTCAATGACTGCGCCCATCAGGGCCAGTGGTTCGGTGACACGCCGCATCGGGCGACTCATCAGGGAATGGTCGCCAATCAACTCGACATCGAAATCCTGTCCTGCCAGCAACCCGGATAACAGGCGCATGGACGTACCGGAGTTACCCAGGTCCAGTGCGGCAGCCGGTGCTTTCAGACCGTGCATCCCGACACCCTGCACCACCACGCGGCCTTCGTTCGGCCCTTCGATAGACACACCCATGGCACGGAATGCTTTCAGTGTCGCAAGGCTGTCTTCACCCTCGAGAAACCCCTGGATTTCCGTAACACCATCGGCCAGCGCGCCCAGCATGATGGAGCGATGGGAAATCGACTTGTCACCGGGCACGCGGATATGTCCGCGCAATGCTCCGCCCGGGGCAGCTTTAAAACGAAGTGCTGAATTTCTGTTCATAACCTGGTGCTTCAAATCAGCCTGTCATTGCGATGCCTCGACCCGAAGGGTGAGGTACCCATAATGAACCCCGCAGGGGTTCTTTGGGCGCAGCGCGGCAATCTTTTGAATCTGGCGCGAGACTGACGGAGATTGCCGCGCTGCGCTCGCAATGACGGGGACATGGTAATCAATGATTAGTCCTTCACTTTTTCGACGGGACTGACAAAGGCATCACGTGCCTGCCTGGCTTCGGAAAAAATACGCAACAGCGTTTCTTCGTCACCCCTGTCGACCGCAGCACGCAATGCTTCCAGATCTGTGTGGAAACGATCCAGCATGGTCAACAGTGCCTCGCGGTTGGCAATACAGATGTCACGCCACATGACCGGGTCGCTGGAGGCGATGCGGGTGAAGTCGCTGAACCCACCGGCGGCGTATTCAAAAATCTCGCGTTGTTCCGACAGGCGCGCCAGGCTTTCCACCAGCGCAAAGGCCAGCATGTGTGGCAGATGACTGGTTGCCGCCAGTACTTCATCGTGGTGTTCCACACTCATTTCGTTGACCTTTGCGCCCGCCGCCTCCCACATGGCACGAACCTTCGAGATCGCGTCGGGTCGCGTCTGCTCCAGTGGCGTCAGTATCACCCGTCGCCCACGATACAGCCCGGCAAACGAGGCCGCTACACCACTTTGCTCGGTGCCGGCGATGGGATGCCCGGGCACAAACCAGTCCGGCATGCTGCCGACTGCCGCAACGATATCCCGCACCACACTGGCCTTGGCGCTGCCACCATCTGTTACCACAGCAGCGGGTGCCAGCGCACCTGCAATCTTTTCCATGACCTTGCCCATGGCGCCCAGCGGCACCGCGACAAACACCATGTCGGCGCCTTCCACGGCGCGTGCCGGGTCAGTATCGAAACGATCGATCACACCGAGATCAACCGCCTCCTGCAAGTGTTCCTCACGGCGGCTGGAACCGACAATCTCTCCGACATAACCGGCCTCACGCAAGGCCCTCGCCAGTGAACCGCCAATCAGTCCCACCCCGATAATGCACAGACGTTTGATCATGCCAGCACCTTGCCCAATGCCTCGAGACAGCGTTGGTTTTCGTGTTCAAGACCGATACTGATCCGCAGGTAACCGGGCATACCATAGTTGTCGACCGGGCGCACAATGACACCTTCATGTAACAGGGCTTCGTAAACCGCACCAGCGTCGCGCCCCACATCCACAGAAATAAAATTCCCTGCCGAAGGAATGTATGGCAGGGTCAGTTCATCCAGGCCTGCCGTCAGCTGTGCCATGCCTTTCCTGTTCACTTCAATAGCACGCGCCAGATGCTGCCTGTCATCCAGGGCAGCGCGCGCCGCCAGCTGGGCAAAGCTGTTCACATTAAAGGGCTGACGGACACGGTTCAGCACATCCGCCAGCGCCGGCTGGCTGATGCCGTAGCCGATACGCAGCGAGGCCAGGCCGTAGGCCTTGGAGAAGGTACGCGTCACCAGCAGATTGGGAAACTCATCGATCCAGCGTGAGGTGTCCGGGTAGTCCGCTTCCGCCACGTATTCAAAGTAGGCTTCATCGATCACGACCACCACATCACCCGGTACGCTTTCAACAAAGGCGCGCAAGGCATCCGCCGACAGCCAGGTGCCGGTCGGATTGTTGGGATTGGCGATAAACACAACGCGGGTATCGTCAGCGATCTGTCCGTGCATGGCGTCGAGGTCATGACCGTACATGGGGCCACGGGAGCCGTTATGTGCCGTGGCCACCCGTGACCTGGCACCGATGGCCTGGGTCACAATCGGGTACACCGCAAACGCGTGTGCCGAGAACACGGCGGATGACTGTGGTGACAGAAAGGCGCGCGCCACCATCTCCAGTACATCATTGGAACCGTTGCCCAGCGTTATACCTTCCGGGCTGACACCATGGCGTTCTGCCAGTGCGGCTTTCAGCTCGAAACCGTTTCCGTCCGGGTAGCGCGCCAGCTCATCAAAACCACCCTGCAAGGCTTCCAGCACGGATTCTGAAGGCCCCAGCGGGTTTTCGTTGGACGCCAGTTTGACCGCGTCCGTAATACCGTATTCACGCTCCAGTTCACTGAGCGGTTTACCGGGTGCATACGGCCGCAGCCCCTGTACACCGGGAATCGCGGATTCAAGCAGGCTTGCTGTCATTTACAGCTCACATTTGGGGTAAGACCCCAGCACCTTGAGCATGGAGGCACGCGCTTCCAGTTCCTTCAGCGCAGCCGCGACATTTTCATCGTCACGGTGACCCTCGACATCGACAAAGAACACGTAGTCCCACTTGCTCATGCGCGAAGGACGCGATTCGATCTTGGTCATGCTCACACCATGTTGCGATATGGGTTCCAGCAAGGCATACAGGGCGCCGGCCTTGTTGTGCACGGTTACCATCAGCGTGGTCTTGTCATTGCCGCTGGGGCCAACGAACTGGTCACCGACCACCAGGAAACGTGTGGTGTTATTCGGGTCGTCCTCGATATTTGACGCCAGTATTTCGAGGCCATAGGTTTCCGCCGCAGCATCACTGGCAATGGCCGCAATGGTTTTATCCCCACTGGCCTGGCGTGCCGCTTCGGCATTACTGCTGACGGCCACGCGCTCCACGCCCGGCAGGTTGGCGTCCAGCCATTCACGGCATTGCGCAAGCGCCTGCTGGTGCGCATGTACCGACTTCACGGCGTCGAGACTGCCGCTGTTGGCAATCAACTGGTGATGAATCCGTAATTCGACATCACCGCAGATTCTGAGCGGGGAACGGATGAACATATCCAATGTGTGATTAATGGCGCCTTCAATGGAATTCTCGACCGGCACGACACCAAAATCTGCACTGCCCGCTTCCACCTCACGAAAGATTTCATCAATCGCTGCCAGCGGCCTGAGTTGTACGGAATGGCCGAAATGTTTCAGTGCCGCCGCCTGGGTGTAGGTCCCTTCCGGTCCGAGGTAGGCAATCGTCAGGGGTTGCTCCAGCGCCAGGCAGGCCGACATGATCTCGCGGAACAGGCGTACCACCTCGTCATCGGAAAGCGGGCCCTGGTTACGCTCGCGCACCAGGCGCAGGACTTCCGCCTCGCGCTCCGGGCGGTAAAACACCGTGTCGGGATTTTCACTACGCTTGGCTTCTGCCACTTGCTGCGCACAACCGGCACGCTCATTCAGCAATGCCTGGATTTTTTCATCCAGTACATCGATGTGTTCGCGCAGTTGTTCGAGTGTCGGTTCAGCCATAGCGCAAATACCGCCTAGAGAACCCGCACCGACAATACACCTTCGGTGGCGGCAATCTTGTCCACACATTCCTGGCAGATCTCACCTTCCACATCGACCAGTGTATAGGCGAGTTCGTCCCGGGACTTGTTGATCATATCGACAATATTCAGGCCGGAATCCGCCAGTGCCGTGGAAATCTGGCCGAGCATGTTGGGTACATTGGCATTGACAACCGCCAGCCGGGCACTGCCGCCACGCTTCATGTATACCTTGGGGAAGTTGACCGAGTTACGCACATTGCCGTTTTCCAGGAAATCACTGACCTGGTCGGCGACCATGATGGCACAGTTATCCTCGGCCTCTTTCGTCGAAGCGCCCAGGTGCGGCAGAGTGATCACGCGCGGGTGGTCCTTGAGCAGGTTACTCGGGAAGTCACACACATAAGCGTAGACCTTGCCCTCCTCCAGCGCCTTGACTA
>JALVCM010000079.1 GCA_027010005.1 Thiohalobacter sp. | reverse complement strand
ATGCCGGCCAGTGAACTGCGTGGTGGAATGGTGCTCTTGCAGAATTCGATATAACGACCATAGGCATCATCAACACGCTCGGCCTTGCCCAGCCGCTCCGAGGGCACCGTAACCATGGGCTTGTCGATCTCTTCCTCGATGGCCGCCTCGACTTCATCCGGCAACTTGGTACCGTCCGCGGAGAAGAACTTGATGCCGTTGTCATAGTGCGGGTTATGGGAAGCACTGATGACCACGCCGGCACAGGCGTGCAGAGTTCGCGTCAGGTAAGCAATACCGGGGGTTGGCATGGGGCCGAGCAGTCGGATATCGAGACCGGCGGCGGACAGGCCCGCCTCCAGCGCCGACTCGAACATGTAGCCGGAAATCCGCGTGTCCTTGCCGATAACGACACGTTTTGAGGCACCACAACCCAGCACACACCCCATGGCCCAGCCCAGCTTGAGCATGAACTCGGCGTTGATCGGGTGCTCGCCGACACGCCCGCGAATACCGTCCGTGCCAAAATACTTTCTGCCCATAACCAAACTACCCCTTGCCTGCTTCCTGTAATGCAATACACATCTGCAAAGCCTGCCATGTTTCGGCCACATCGTGCGCCCGGACCAGGCTTGCACCCCTTTCAACCGCCAGTACCGCCAGCGCCAGGCTCGCGGGCAGGCGTTCCTCGACTTCCACACCAAGCAGCTTGCCGATCATCGATTTTCTCGACAGGCCCACCAGCACGGGGTAACCCGTGTCTGTCAGCACTGCAAGCCCGGCCAGGAGCGCCAGGTTCTGCTCAACGGTTTTACCAAAACCGAAACCCGGGTCCAGCAGTATCTGCTCACCGGGTATCCCGGCATCCCGACAGGCCGCTGCGCGTTCAGCGAGAAACCCGTGCACCTCATCGACCACATTGTCATATTCCGGTGCAGATTGCATGGTGCGCGGGTCACCCTGCATGTGCATCAGACACACCGGCACACCACACCCGGCAGCCGCCTCCAGCGCTCCCGGCGCACGCAAGGCGTTGACATCATTGATCATACCGGCACCTGCTGCGACAGCAGCACGCATGACTTCGGGTTTCTGTGTATCCACAGACATCGGCACACCGAGCCGTGGCTGGAGCCGTTCGATCACCGGGATCACCCGGTCGAGTTCTTCCTGCAGCGATACTTCAACCGCCCCGGGGCGGGTGGATTCCCCCCCGATATCGATAATCGCCGCACCGGCCGCTTCCATGTCCAGCGCATGCGCCAGGGCTTTTTCGGGCGAAAAAAAATCACCCCCGTCGGAAAACGAATCGGGGGTGACATTGAGTACGCCCATCACCTGCGGGCGTGACAGATCCAGTAACTTGCCGTTGCAATCCAGCTGCATATCAGCGCTTGTTCAAGGCACAGCGGCCCCCGGACAAACCGGGGGCGCTAGTGCTGCCCGGCCGGACCACCGATCGGGTCACCACCATCGCTGGTACCCTTGCTCTCTTCCTCAGCCTGGGCCGCCTTACCACTGCCACGGGTCTGGTCATCGTCCCAGTCTTCCGGTGGTTGCGGCGGCTTGCCGGACATGATGTCATTGATCTGGTCCGCGTCGATCGTTTCATACTTGATCAGGGCTTCCGCCATCAGGTGCAGCTTCTCGATATTTTCTTTCAGCAGGCGCTCGGCGCGCTGGTAGTTGCGATCCACAATGGCACGAATCTCGGCATCGATGGTATGCGCGGTTTCATCCGAGACATTCTTGTGCTGTGTCACCGAGTGGCCGAGGAAGACTTCACCTTCTTCTTCACTGTAGGTCAGCGGTCCGAGTCGCTCCGACAGGCCCCACTTGGTCACCATGTTGCGCGCCAGTTCAGTGGCGCGCTGAATATCATTTGACGCACCTGTGGTCACATTTTCATGGCCAAAAATCAGTTCCTCGGCAATACGTCCGCCAAACAGGCTGGAGATCTGGCTTTCCAGCCGTTGCTTGCTGAAACTGTAACGGTCTTCTTCCGGCAGGAACATGGTGACACCCAGTGCCCGACCACGCGGAATGATACTGACCTTGTAGACCGGGTCATGCGATGGCACCAGACGGCCCACAATGGCGTGCCCGGCCTCGTGGTAGGCCGTCAGCTTCTTCTCGTCCTCGCTCATCACCATGGACTTGCGTTCGGCACCCATCATAATCTTGTCTTTGGCCTTTTCGAGGTCGACCATGTCCACCAGGCGCTTGTTGGCGCGCGCGGCAAACAGCGCCGCCTCGTTCACCAGGTTGGCGAGATCCGCGCCGGAGAAACCGGGCGTGCCACGGGCAATGATGCTCGGCTTGACATCGTCTGCCGCCGGCACCTTGCGCAGGTGGACCCTGAGAATCTGTTCACGACCGCGCACATCCGGCAATGGCACCACCACCTGGCGGTCGAAACGGCCGGGGCGCAGTAATGCAGGATCCAGCACGTCGGGACGGTTGGTCGCGGCAATCACGATGACACCTTCGTTACCTTCAAAACCGTCCATCTCGACCAGCAACTGGTTGAGTGTCTGTTCGCGTTCGTCGTGACCACCACCGAGACCGGCGCCACGATGGCGACCAACGGCGTCGATTTCATCAATAAAAATAATGCACGGCGCATGCTTCTTGGCCTGCTCGAACATGTCACGCACACGGGATGCACCGACACCGACGAACATTTCCACGAAGTCGGAACCGGAAATGGTAAAGAACGGCACTTTCGCTTCACCGGCAATGGCGCGCGCCAGCAGGGTCTTACCGGTACCCGGTGAACCCACCATCAGCACGCCACGCGGAATCTTGCCGCCCAGTTTCTGGAACTTGCCGGGGTCACGCAGGAACTCGACCAGCTCGGCAACTTCCTCCTTGGCTTCCTCGACACCGGCGACGTCATTAAATGTCACCTTGATCTGGTCCTCGCCCAGCATGCGCGCGCGGCTCTTGCCGAACGACATGGCGCCACGGCCACCGCCGCCACCCTGCATCTGGCGCATGAAGAAAATCCACACCCCGATCAGCAACAGCATCGGGAACCAGGAAATGAACACCTGCATCAGCAACGAGTCCTGTTCCGGTGGCTGGGCCTTGACCTCGACACCATTACTCAGCAGGTCGTTGATCATCTCCGGGTCGTTGGGCGTATAGGTCGAGAACTTCTCGCCACTGACCCGCTGCCCCTTGACGACACGACCGTCGATCACAACACTCTGTACACGACCGGCTTTGACATCGGCGATGAATTCGGAATAGGGAACGCTCTGTGCGCGGGGCGCGGGTGGTCCGAAATTGTTGAACACGGACATCAGGACGACCGCAATGATCACCCAGAGCAGGATATTTTTCGCCATGTCGTTCAAATCGAGTACCTCATAACTAGTAAAATTGCTGACGGCGATTGTCGGGCAGGAAAAGACTGAAAGGCATTGTCCTGTAAGGCGTTTCGGCCCGGAAGGTCATTTCCTGAAACGATACTATACTTTCTTACCCCGGGCCAGCGCATAAACCTCACGACTGCGTGGCCGGGAGGCCTTCGGTTTACGGATCAACACCTTGTTATAGTGCTTGCGAAGGTTACGCACCAGCTCATCGAAACCTTCACCCTGGAATACCTTGACCAGCAGATCACCCCCGGGTTTCAACACCTGGTCAGCAAAATCCACTGCCAATTCCACAAGATACATCGATCGCGGGATATCCACGGCTTCCGCACCACTTAAGTTGGGGGCGATATCCGACATTACAAGGTCAACCTCCCGGCCATCGAGCATTTTCATCAGCGATTCAAGCACAGTATCCTCACGGAAATCGCCCTGCAGAAAGTCCACACCGGGGAGCGGATCCATCGGCAGGATGTCCATGGCCATGATCTTGCCCTTGCGGCCGATGAGCGGCAGCGCATACTGGCTCCAGCCACCCGGCGCGGCACCCAGGTCCACCACTGTCATGCCCGGCCTGATCACCCGGTCGCGCTGCTGGATTTCGTCGAGCTTGTAGACCGCACGCGAGCGGTAACCTTCACGCTGGGCACGCTTCACGTACTCGTCATTGAAGTGCTCTCTCAACCAGCGACTACTGCTCTTGCTTCTGGACATATTCCCTGATTCATCTGTGGGGTTCGGTTATACTTTCGCGCCGGATTCGGAGTATTCATGAATGTCACTGACGGAACAACAGAAAAAGCACCTGCGCGGGCTCGGCCACAAGCTGAAGCCGGTCATTATGGTGGGACAAAACGGCCTGACCAAGGCACTGCTGGATGAGTTCGAGCGCTCTATCGCGCACCACGAACTGATCAAGGTCAAGGTATCAGCCGGTGACCACGAAGCACGTGACAAGGCCATTGCCGGAATGTGCGAACACAGCCATGCGCAGTTGATTCAGCGGGTCGGCAACATGGCGCTGCTGTTCCGCAAGAGAAAAAAGAAGTCTGCCTTCGAGTCTCTGTAGGTCAGCTGGCCAGAACCGTTACTGCTTTACCCACGCTGAGAACTCGCAGTCAACGGGGAACACACCGGCTGCGTCGCAGGCAAAAGAACCGGCGAACTGTTTATCCACGCTCAGCATGACGGTTGCTGTACCCGAGATACCGGCTGTATTGGAAAATGTGCCGGTCCATCGGCCAAAGGCGGAACTGAAAGTGCCCGACAGATCCACGCTTGACGTCACACCATTTCCCGTCGCAGCACATGACAGGTTCAGACAGGTCGCGCTGGAAACAAACTCCTGGAACACCGTAAAGTCTGTTGTCACACTGTTACCGCTCCAGCTTCCATCGGTATCATTGATCAAAAATGTCGGTAAGCCTGTTGCATCCTTTTGAACAATACCGACATTAAATCCATCATCGATAAAAGCTGCATGCTGTACAGCCGCGTCAACAAGAAAGCCGGCCTCTGTCCCATCACTGAGTGTCA